>DASZLH010000245.1:0-7316 GCA_035552495.1 Kapaibacterium sp. (SeqCode)
CAGCGTCGAAGTGCCACCGCTGGTACTTGCAGGCGGAGGCGGCACGATAGCAGGGAAGGATGTTGTGCCTGCCGGGAGAAATGGGGCTAGCGTCAGCAGATGCGCGGAATCCCGAGGGACGCGCTGTGCGTCGGTATCGACATAATAGACGGCATATCCTCCAAAGCCCGGCAGCGATTCACTCGGAGAAAGTGTCCAGTGCAGATTTACTTGTTGCGAGCCGCCCGAAGACGCCATGAGGTTCGTCGGATTGACGAGCGGGCGCGGATCGAACTCGTTCGAATAGGTAAAGGTATCGACGCTGAGCCGCGTCGTATCGCTCACCTGCTCGCCATTGACCATGATAGTGTAATATCCGATCGGCAGCGCGTGAACGGTATAACTCGTATCGACGTGGTTCGTCTGCAATTGCTTATACACGGTGATGGTATCGAGTAGCTGGTGCAGATCGTACGGCGGCGTTGCGGATTCGTCCTCGTTCGAAGAGTAAACACGAATAAAATAACCTCGGAAATTATGCTGGGTGTCGGTTGGGGTGTGGGTCCAGCGAATGACCATATCGCCGCTCGTGGGAGCCTGGTAATTCGTGGCAAAAAACGAAGCGTTCTGCGGCCCATTCACCAGTTGCGGAATGACCTGCGGTCCGATAATAGGATCGGACATACATCCGGCAATGAGCGCGGCGATGGCCGATACGCTTAATATAACGACCGCGAACTTCGAGAGGAATTTCGAATGAGGTATCACTCCCTAATTAATCCGATTTTACGTCGGTATGTTCCTGGATATATAGGACAATAGGACGTATCGGACCGATTAGTCCGATGCGTCCTATCTCCATGCTACATATCTACGCCGTGACAGCGCTGATAGCCCGGCTGAGTTTGCTCTTGCCACGCCGCGCCATGCTGGGGTTGGCTATATCACGGACGCCTTCGATCGCCGCGACAACGAGCGGAGCCGCGATCACGGCAAGTTCGACGAGTCGGATGGTCATATCGAACGTCCGGCGGGCCTTTGCGTCCGTAACGTACTTGCGGAAGAGCTTGTCCGTCATCGGATCTTTAAGAAAACTATGAATGAGCTGTAAATTTACCATTGTAGTAGAATATTGAATTCGCATGAATAGCGCTCCATTAAAAAAGCGCCGACGCTCCATTAAAAAGCGCCGAAGAATAATGTCGTGCTTCTGCATTAACCGTACCAAATAAAAAACCCCTCTCCAATTGGAAAGGGGTTAAGCACAAATCTATTTAATTTATTGGCCGGACGGGACAGGATGATGTCCGCCGCGCGGGAAATTAATATGAGCGCGTGAAGCATACGGTGCATCGACAGTATTCTGATATGAGACGACGACATCGATATAGTTCGTTCCTGGCGTGCCACCGTAAAGCTGGCCATTTGCCTGGGGAACAATCTGGATCAGCGCAAAATGATCGTCCGCAGTCCGGACTAATAGAATCGCCGACTGTCCACTATGCCCATCATCAATCGGAAGGTCGAAGGAATTGAATTCCGTAGTTGCAACCGTATCGATCAGCGAGCGAAGATTGCCGGTAAAGTACAGATTATCGATTCCGCCACTGACATAGTACACGCTTCCATCAACGATTGACGCGCGTCCTCCGGAGCTGAAGCCCGAACGCTGCGCGTCTGCTGCTTCGAGAGACAATCCTGAGGCTACATCGGCTGTTGGCCACGAAGCGAGTACAAAATCGGTTACTCCGATATTCGCGCCACCCGAAACGCTTACTGCCTTCATATTGGCGAGGTCGAGGCCACTAAAGTGACCTGGAGTATTATCCGCAGTCTCATAGAGGCGGATGGTGGTGGAGCGCCGCGCGGTCATCCAGAGCACCGGCGTAGCCGAAGTACCCGATGTCGAATGGACGCTGATCGAATAGAGCAACCCTTCTGAAAGCCCGCCAACAACGGCCGTATTTCCTGGTGATGCGACGATGACCGAATTCGCAACCGTTCCGCCGATCGTTGCGACCACGGTGTCCGGACCAGTATCGCCGGAGGCGCGCGTCCACGATACGTCGATGGAATTTGCGTCATGGGATTGCGCGCTGACATTATCCTGGACGGTATTTGTCGTGCCCGGCGAAGTCGACGACGTACAACTGGAAATCGTCACGCTGGCAAGGCCGGCCAGCACAAGTCCTGAAAGTAGTGTAGTTAATTTGTTCATTGCTGTCATTGGTATAGAAAAGTTGGTTTTAGAGCGACACAGCGCATTGTGTGTCATTATTACTAAATTTCATGCCGATAGCCCTTCACTTTGAAGGCCCATATTGACTATCTTTCCGTGCAAAGATAATCATTTCTTAACGTCCCATCGTCATTTTTGGTTACCCCGGCCATTTCCAAACTTTTCAGGCAAAGGCGTCCATCGCTTCGTTTGTCGTTTGAAAGATTTCGAAGACCATCGGGAATCCGAGGAGATCGAGCACGTGAAAAATCTTGTCCGGTAATGCAGCGAGCTTCATATCGCCGCCCGCGGCTCGGACTTCCTCGATCAGCCCCATGAGCACACCGAGTCCCGCGCTCGAAATATATTCCACCTCGTGAAAATCGAGAATGAGCTTCATTTTACGTTCACCACGGACGCGCTGTTCGAGGAATCGCTCGAATTCAGGCGCGGTGTGCGCATCGAGCTGCCCCGAAAGCGCGATGGCCGTGACCGGTGACTCCGGAGGAGTTGTTTCGCGAACGGCAAAGCGTCCGCGGTTGGATTGTTCTATTGCCATAAACCTGGATTACGCTGATTAAGCTGATGGAAGATGATGGACAGTCACAATAAATGGCTCAGTATAAATTTTCAACATTCACGGTTCAGATTGCGCGCATTACGACGAGCGTTGCATCGTCGCCGAAATTACCGGACTCGGTGAATTCCGCAATGCACTGTAATACTTTTAGCGTCAGATCGCGCGAGCGAAGTTCGCGGGATTCGGCCACGAAGCGGCCGAGCCGCTCATATCCCAGTTCTTCGCCGGCCGGATTACGCGCATCGGTAATGCCATCGCTATAGAGCACGAGGACATCGCCCGGCTGCGCCTCGATCTCCACCTCTTCGATAGCTTGCGAAAATAACTCCTGACCCATCAGGCCGACGGCCATGCCGCGCGGCTGAACAAATCGGACGCTGCCGCTTGCGTTCACGTGGAGTAACGGAGTGTGACCGGCGCGGCAATAGGCAATGCCTTTTTTGCCAAAAGCGACGAGTCCCAATGTAACGAACGACCGCCGAAGCGAAGTCTGAGATGGGGAATTCCGTAGCAACGCACCGTTGGTACTTTCGAGAAGTTCGGCCATGCTCGCCATGATCGGCGCCAGCGATTGCACGATACCTTTCGTCTCCGCCATATAGATCGAAGCGGAAATGCCTTTGCCCGATACATCGCCGATCGTAATAACAGGGGAGCCATCCCATAAGACCGAGTAATCGTAGTAATCGCCGCCGACATCGTAGGCCGGAATGCTGATTGCGTAAATATCGAATCCGGGAACGGCGGGAAATCGTTCGGGCAGCAGGCTCTTCTGCATGATGCGCGCGGCGCGGAGCTCGCCATCGAATTTTTGTTTTTCGATCGAGTCCTGCAACAGCCTCGCGGTCTCCAGCGCGAGCGATGCAACGTCGCTAAAGGCCGTCAAGACCGTCAGATCGTCATCGTCGAAGCCATCTTCGCGTTGTTTCGCAACATAGAGTCCGCCGCGTACTTCGTCCTTCCGAAGCAACGGCACGGCGACCATCGAATGCAGTTCTTTATTCTCCACCGATTGCTGCTGTGTCGGAAAAAGATATTGCCGCACGCTGATTCTTCGGCGGAGCACAAACGCCTTGCGCGAGAGTTCGAGCTCGGCCCTTGGCGATTCGATCTGCCTGCCTGCTTCGGGAAATCCTTCGGCCTCTTCCATGATACGCTCGGCCGCCTGCTCGCCGATGCCGATATAGGATCGAATGACCTCCTCGTTCTGCGGCGGGAATTGTGCGCCGGTAGTAGCGCCCACGGTCGTGGTATTCGAATGGAGTTCGAGCCATGCGCAGTCCGATTCCGTCGCTTCACAGGCCAGCGCGGTAATTTGCTCGGCAAGTTTCGGAAGGTCGAGCAGGAGTTCGCTCGAAAGAATATCGGACGAAAACCGCGTCAGTTTGGCGAGCGATTTTACCTCCGCCGATTTGCGTTCGACGAGTTCGGTGGAGGAGAGCGAGAAGAGCGTGCTAATAAAAACGAGTGTAAAATAAATCGCGAGCGTTGCGAACGTCGCGACTGCGACCGTCTGCCAGAAGAGCGCGTATCGTTCGAATAACAGATCGGCGGCCATGCGGTCCCCAGCGAATGCGAGGAGCGCGGCGATCGAGAGGACGGTATTAAGCGCGGCAAAAAGTAGCAATCGGCGCTTGGCTTCGCGCGTTGCATGTGGCAGCCACGGCAGCCGGTAACCAAGTAAAATGGCGGTAAAGCCGACGCCCAGCGCAAACAGAATATGGATGATCGAAAGCAGCCGTCCCGGCGGCAGCATTCCTTCCGATTTCCAGAGCCAGAAGAGGCTCAGTGCTACAGTCGCCGCGATCCATGCCATAAACCGCCGGTTGGCGAATCGCGATGACTGCCGGACGAAAATCAGCCGCCAAAAACTGAGCAGAATGCCGACGAGCATCAAGAGCCAGATAAAGCCGAGGATGTCGATCGAAATAACGGTCGAGAACGAAGTCGCTTCGATCTTGAACGGCGGGGTTTGCACTTGCCGGACCGAGAGTGTAAAGAGATACGGCGTTAAAGCCAGCAGGACCGATGCGCCCAGTATGATGGCAAATCGTTCGACGAGTCGCACGGGCCAATAGGCTGCCGGCTGCAGTTCGTCCACGCGGCTGACCGGCGAGCTTCGGAAAAAAAACTGCCCCGCGGCGCGCGCGAATAACATCATCGCAGCGCCCTGTATGCCGGCACGCACGAGTTCGAAGAGCGGCCCCGCGATCGCGATGTACGAATGCGCGACGAGATCCAGCACCAGCAGGGCCGCGAGGATCAGAGATCCCAGGACGATGTAAAAGAGAGCCCGTGTGCGCATGATGAAGAGTAAACGGCGAGAACACCGAAATTATTCGCATTTACATTTTACTATAGTGTCTGAATTTGGATCCGGTTATTCAAAATGTCATTCTGAGCGGAGTTTTGTCCGACGAAGGAGGACAAAACAGAGTCGAAGAATCTCTTGTCAATGCCGAAAAATAAGAGATTCTTCGACGGAACAAGACTCCGCTGTCGCTGCGTCTTGTTCCGCTCAGATTGACATGCTGGGTAATGTTCAATCCAAATTAGGATACTCCCATTTTACTTCTCATAATTTTGCTGGACTCTTCAAAGCGCTCTCCTCGTTTTTTACGCGATGAAGTTAAGCGATCTTTCGAAGCTTTCCACGCTGCTCAGCCCCGAAGAGTCCGAGCAGCTTGCCCGCGAGCACGCTGCTACGAAAGCGAAGCGCAAGATCGGCGAGGGACAGGAGGTCCGCCTATTTCTCGATACGAAAGCGCGCCGTGGTAAGGCGGTAACGGTTATCGCCGATCTGCATCTATCGACCGAAATGCGCGACAAGCTTGCGAAAGATCTGAAGCAAAAACTAAGCGCGGGCGGCACTGTCCATAACGATACGATCGAAATTCAGGGCGATCATCTTCGGCGTGTCGCAGAGTATTTGGAAGCGAACGGATTTAAAGTAAGAAGTAAGAAGTAAGAAGTAAGAAATACCATAGAATGTTTAGAAATCTTCCGCCTATTTGCAAAGGGATTATCCTTGCGCTCGTCGCTTCCGCGATTATTTCTCTGATCGTTCCGTCGCTCGTCGTCTCAGTGCTGCCGCTCTATCCGCAATTAGTGTTGCGCGGGTTTCAGGTCTGGCGGCTGATTACGTATCCATTCTATTTTGCAGCATCGGGACGCGGGCTTATTGGCAGCCTCATCAGTCTTGCATGGATCGGAATGCTCGTCGCATTTTTCGGCGCGGAGCTCGAGTCGATCGTTCGAAGCAAACGCTTCGGGGCGGCGCTCGCTATTACCATCGTAGGGGGTGGAATTTTATTTACGCTGTTTAGTCCGGACGGCGTGCTTGCCGGCCCGAGTATCGTTACGATGTTTGTCCTCGGCGGATTTGCTTACATGTGGCCGAAGCGTGAGATTTCGATTTTTGGACTATTTTGGGTCAAGGCCTGGATCATCGCGCTTGTGATTTTTGCCGTGTCCGTAATTCCGATGTCGGGGCTCAATCTCGATACGAGCGCGTCGAATTTATTCGCGCCGTTTTTTGGCGCGCTGGGCGCGATCCTGTATTTTCATATTACATACCGGCAATATCGTTTCGGACAAGCATTACTCAGCAAGTTCGATTCAGTCGCCGTTCGCCAAAAGAAGCCAGCTTATGACGCAACCGATACGCGCGCGGTCGAGCGCCAGATCGACGCGATACTCGATAAGATCGGCAAGACCGGGATGGAAAGCCTCTCGAAAGAAGAGCGAGAGTTTTTGCTGAAGCACAGTGGGTAGTCTCAGCAGCGTCCCTACCAGATTGCGATTCCTCCGATAGTCAGTAATGCAGTGATGCCGCGAAACGCCCACATCCAGAGTACGATTTTTAGCTCACCGAATTCGGCGGCCTGGTCTCGAAGATAAAAGCTTTCGAAGCACGCGAAGAACGCGAGCGATAGCATCAGCGCGGAAAGTGCCAGCCTGGGCACAAGCCACCGGGCCATCGCTTATTCTGCGGTAATCTTGAGCGGTGCGCCGACCCACTGGCCGTTCACTTGCAGCCGCGCGAAGAAGATGCCAGCACGGTCGAGCGCTATGCGAATATCCTGCTCGCCGGCATCCACTTCGCCGAGCGGCAATTGCATCACTTCGCGGCCCAGCATATCGCGGATGGAGAGCACCGCCTGCCCGCTCTCCGGCGAAGTAACCCGGAGCATCGTACTTGCGGAATGGAGAAATGGATTGGGATAGCCTGCGAGAACGGTCTCCGAAATATTCGAAGGCGAACTAACGGATGCAAAAACGGAATCGTTTTGAACTAACACAATTGCATCAAGATACAGGGAATTTGCTCCAGTATCGGCAGCGACTGTAATTTGTAGTGCATTAAAACCGGTATCCGGAACAGTGATGGAATACATAGCCGGATGATTCAAAGGGTATCCTTCGAGGAATGTTACTGTCGGACCGAGTCGAGGTGCTCCCTGAAAATTATAGTACATGAATTGAATGTCTCCTCCGGCCGAATCGGCTGTTAGCCTATTCCAATAAATATGTATTGTT
>DASZLH010000246.1:0-2986 GCA_035552495.1 Kapaibacterium sp. (SeqCode)
AGGTCGCGGTCGTGCAATTTCCATATAATGCCGGAGATAGGTATAGCGCCATCGTCGATGTGATGAAGATGAAGCTCCTCCGTTTCGATACCGATGGAAATTACTCGGAAGAACCGATCCCGCAAAATGTGCAGGATAAAGCCGACACGCTCCACCGCGAACTCGTCGAGATCGTTGCGGAAAGCGATGACTCTTTAATGGAAGAATTTTTCGCAAAAGACGGACAGCTCGAAGAGTCCCATTTTTCCGGTGGCATTCACGAATCGCTCGCGCACCGCAAATTATTCCCGGTCCTCTGTGCCGCAGCCGAAAAAAATATTGGTTCGAAGCGGGTACTCGAATTTATCGTAACGAATGCACCGGCTCCGGAAGATCACATTGCGGACGTGCGTGGGATCAATCCCGATTCCAAAAAAGAAGTAAGCCTGAATGCTGCGCCCAAAGACGCTACCACAGTATTTATCTTTAAGACCGTGAGCGAGCCGCATTTGGGCGATCTATCGTTTTTCCGTGTCTATCACGGCGAGTTGCAATCGGGAGCCGATCTTGTCAATGAGTCGAACGGCAAGAGCGAGCGTATCGCGCAGCTCTTTGTAATGAGCGGCAAGAACCGCAAAGAAACGCACACAGTCGCCTGCGGAGATATTGCGGCTGCGGTAAAGCTCAAAGATACGCACACGAATAATACGCTCTCCACGCGGACGTTCCCCGTTATCCTGAAACCGATCGAATTTCCCGCGCCGGTTATTACGAGCGCCGCACAGGCCAAAAATAAGGGCGACGAAGAAAAAGTCGCTATGGGACTACATACGCTGCACGAAGAAGACCCAACTTTCCTCGTCCGGCAGGACCCCGAACTTCACCAGACCCTCATCGAAGGGCAAGGCGAACTGCACCTCGATATTATTGTGAAGCGACTGAAAGAACGATTTAAAGTCGATGTGGAGATCGTCGAGCCGCGGATTCCATTTCGCGAGACGATCAAAACGCCGGCCGACACCCGTTACCGGCACAAAAAGCAATCGGGTGGCGCGGGGCAGTTCGGAGAAGTCGCGATCAAGCTCCAGCCACGGAAGCGGGGGGAGGGTTACGAATTTATCGACGCGATTGTCGGCGGCGTAGTTTCGAACAAGCATATTCCGGCGGTCGATAAAGGCATTCACGAATTCCTGACGCACGGACCACTCGCGGGCTATCCTGTCGTCGATCTTGCGGTGACGCTCTACGATGGCAAGGAACATCCGGTCGATTCGAATGAAAATGCGTTCAAGACGGCCGGCAAAATGGCCTTCAAAGAGGCATTCCTTTTGGCGAAGCCGGTGCTGCTCGAACCGATCTTCAATATCGAGATCACAGTACCCGGTGAGCACATGGGCGATGTGATGGGAGATATTTCATCGCGGCGCGGTAAGATCGCCGGAATGGATTCCAAAGGCGAGATGGAAGTCATTCGCGCGCTCGTGCCGCTCGCGGAGTTATACCATTACTCGACACGCCTGCGATCGCTTACGCAGGGACGCGGCTCGCACAAGCAGTCATTCAGCCACTACGAAGAAGCTCCGCGCGATTTTGCCGATAAAGTCGTGCAGGAATCGGCCAAGCATAAAGTGGCCGAAGTGGAATAGCTCCTTGCAGCAAGATACTTGTGGACGGAACGGCTAGTTCCGTCCACAAAGCAGAAGGTTCATTCACCCTTTTGTCATGCGCCCTTTGAAGTTAGCGATTTCTTTTTCCAGATCGTCCATTGGCTCACCTCGCGCGCCGCGCAGCCATAGCTGCTGTGAACCAATGACCTGCTGCGCGATATAGGATATAAACGCGTCGAGATCGTTGCCATCGGCCTGACGCAATGCGAGATAGTAATTTTTTTTGTCTTCCGTTCTGATAATTGCAACCGGGTAGCCATGCTTCATGAGGACGAGGTTCATCAGGATGCGCGCCACTCGGCCATTGCCATCGTCGAATGGATGGATTCGAACGAACTGGTAATGTAACAGAGCCGCGATCGCAACAGGATGAAGTTCATTCTTCGCTTCTTCCTTGCGATGCCACTCGATCAGTTCTTGCATTTTGACTGGAACATCCATCGGTTCCGTAAAATAAAATGTCTCTCCGGTCGCTGTCCGAACATGATTTGGTTCTTGCTTATAACGTCCTGGCACAACCATCTTTGTGGTAGCGTTGCCATCGGAAGTTTCCGCTCGTATCGTGTAAGATTCGCCGCCGAGAATTTTTTTGTGAATTTCGCGAATCGTGTGTTCGGTAAGCGGAGTCTCGGAATGCACGAGGTCCTCGAGCCCAAGTATAGCTTCGTTATGGCCTCTAATTTCCAGTGAATCGCGGAGTGGCTTGCCTCCGGCGGTAATACCATGGAGCAGAAATGCCTTGGTCTCGCCGTAATCGTACGAATTACCTTCGATACTGTTGCTGTGATAATTCCAATCGATTCGAAACCGCTGAAGAATGCGGCCTTGCGTGTCCGGATCGAGCGGACGCAGGGCTTCTATCTCTTTTTGGAGTTCGTCGATACGGCGAAGATTGACTTCCAGCTCGATAGCCATGACACGTTAATCCTGAATCGATAAACTTTTATCCCCCCATCATCTCCGCCACAATACGAACAGGGACGCAGCCGTAGCTGAGGAGATCGTTGTGGAAATCGTAGAGGGAGAATCCGGCGAGGTGTTCGAGTTTCGAACGCAGTTCGCGTATCTGGAATTTGCCGAGCGTGTAGAATAAATATCCGGGATCGAAGACTGCGCGTTCGGCTTCGCGGCGGGCGGAGACGGGACGCATGAGCGCTTTTTCTTCGAAGAGGTGCTGCACTTCCGAGAGCGTCATGTTGCCGCTATGTAGTTCGATCGATGCGATATACCGGCAGAGTCTCACAAGCGCTTCCTGTAGATAGGCGATGCGAATGCGGGCGTCGCCCGAACCCCAGTCTTGCTCGATCATCATCTCCTCGGTGTAGTGCGCCCAGCCCTCG
>DASZLH010000247.1:0-3952 GCA_035552495.1 Kapaibacterium sp. (SeqCode)
CTTCTGCTAAAGCAGAAATTCTTTCGATCGGTAAAGCGGGCTTGGGGCTTACTGTTGCCGGTTCTTCTTTTGCGGGATTTTCTTCCGGTAAAATTTCTGGTTTTGTCTCTGCAATACCGATGGATGTCTGCTGTTCTTCGGCTTCACGTAGCGCAGCTTCCTCTTCCGCCTGGCGCTCCGCGGCTTCTTCTTCGGCTCGGCGTTCTTCTCGTGCGAGTTGCCGGACTTCGCGTTTTTCCCAGAACTCGATGATCTTTCTTCGGCAATACATCACGAGCATACTCCACCAGCCTTTTAGCCGAAGGAAGGTCCGCTCGATATCGAGATCGATCGAGAAGACGAGCATGATGACGAACGCCGAAGTATAGATAATAAACGCTCCGGCCGTTCCGATGAGGCGCGCGAAAGCAAGCCCCAGAAATTGCCCGACCGACCCGGACCACTCGCGTGGTAGCGATACGAAATTAGAAGCCGTTCCGGCGGTGGCGCTAAAGAGAATTGCGGTGATGAGGAAGAAGGTCGTTGCAAGCGTCAGCC
Source organism: Kapaibacterium sp. (SeqCode) (assembly GCA_035552495.1). GTDB lineage: Bacteria > Bacteroidota > Ignavibacteria > Palsa-1295 > Palsa-1295 > PALSA-1295. The sequence goes on from DASZLH010000247.1 coordinate 538, forward strand.
GGCGGCGCTGTTTATAGGTAAACCGGAAAAATGCAAGTGACCATGCTCCGAAAAAGATCGGATATAGAATGGCGGCATAGCCAATTGTTTTATTAATGAGAAAATCGGCGAGCATCGCCCCGATGAGTCCCAGCCAATTTTTTGCCTGGTCGGCATTGGCTCGGACGGCATCGCGGACTTTATCTGCGCCATCGGCGTGCGGAAGAAAAAGCGCAGGCAGATCGCTGATTTTTGTTTCGGCTCGCGGCGCGTCGTCCGGGGAATAGCTGATGATCGCCAATAGCACCAGTATGGCTGCCACGATGCAGCAAAAACCGAGGACCTGCCGCTGCCGGACCATCGAATCGGGTTTTGGCTTCGGGGATTTTAACGGCAACGGAATCTGCTCGGCCTCTTTCTTTTGTTGAGCTTTTGTACTCCTGGAAGTTCGCGATTTTTTCGGTGCGGCAGGGAGCGGTGCCGAGAGCCGTTCGACGGCTGCATATTCTTCGGCTTCGGCAGCTTCGCGCGCTTCTTCGGAGAGGCGTTTGGGCATCGGCCGCGCACCTCTGGGCCGAGGGGTTAACGGAACATCTTGGGAATCGAATGCCCGTGAAGAGGACTCGAATTCTTCATATTCCTCCGGTCCATAAGCACTCTCACCAAATGTGGAAGGGCGAGCATCGTCAACGATGCGTCGAGGACTACGTAGATTTTCTCGGGTGTCTGCGAGCTTGGTTACCTCGCCATTACGGGCAATACGTATGAACGGGCTATCCGGTGCGTCGAACTCCTCAGCCATTGCAAAAGCAAATATGAAGCGCCTGTTACAGGCGTTATGAAATTTAAAGCATGAAATTATTTCAGACTTTCATCTCATAATTTCCCACAATGTGGGTTTAAAAGGAGAAAAGTGGGGAAAAGTTCGCCGACCGATGCCTAAATTATGTAGAGAAACATACTGTGAAAAGAGTAACGAGTAACATTCCCGTTACGCACTACTCATTACCCTATTGCTTTATAATTGCTTAACGCCGGCTTTGCGTGTTACACGCTTCAGGTCTTTGGCAGGGCTGTTCGATTCGAGCAACTCGCGAAGTTCTTCCGAATAGATCAATTTCTTTTTGATCGCAGTCTGCTCGAGAATAGGAACGAGCGGGACAGAGTCGATCTCACTCGCGACGCGAATATCTTCTTTGAACCCAAGCTCGATCAGGTAGCGACCGTGGTCGGATTCGAGCAAGGTCCGGTAAATATCGTCCCCATACTGACGAAATACCGATAGCGTGGCTCGCGCGCTATCGCTTAGCAGACTCGATCCAAATCGTGTCGTTAGACGGCTGATGAGCATTCCGGCACAGGTCGCATCTTCAAGAGAAAATTGCTCTTCGCGACCGCTGCATAGAATGACCAAGTGCTCGGAAGCGAAGTTTGGGAGCGACGAAAGTGCTTCGACGCTTGCGCTCAGGTTTACAAAACTGGTGACTAAGCATTGACGCGCATGTTTTGCTTTGGTCAGCGCGATGGCACCGTTTGTCGTCGTTAAAATAAGCGCTTTTCCGGCAACAGCCTCTTCGGTGTATTCGAGCGGTGAGTTGCCTAGTTTAAACCCTTCGATGCGCTTACCACCCCGCTCGCCGCAGAGAATGGTCGAAGTCGAATGCAGATTGCCTACAATTTTCATGGCGGCTTCGACCGTCGCGACCGGAATCACTTCGCGCGCGCCGGCACGCATGGCGTAGGTAATTGTAGTCGAAGCACGCAGGACGTCGATAGCAACGACGATTTTATCGCGTAATTCGAGTTCGTCGAGATGATTGGGGCTGAAATAGACGGTTATCTGCACAAGTAAATAGTTGTTATTGCACTTCGATCGCAACTATGAAGTAGGAAGTAGGAATGAATGGCATCTTTTCATATTTCATACTTCCTATTTCATATTTGTTCAAACGGCGTGCTACAAACCCGGATTCGGTCAAAAACTCTCCCAGACAATTTATGGAAGAAAGGAAAGTACTTTGGCGAGCAAATAAATACCGACCGCAAGCGGAGCAAGAGCGGTAACCACCGCAATCCCAAGCTCATAGCTGCGGACCGTTTCCACGCTTTGAATTTCGCTCAGATGGTAGACCGCTTGCTGGCTATCGCGCGTCACGCCTTCGACCGTTCCCTCCTGTGCATTATACCAACCGAAATCCTTGTTAAATTGCACGACCGATCCATTCCGGAGCAATAGCCTGGAAACATCGGGTGCGGATGCGGCCTGGATGTTCCGGACGGGAGTGACCGTGCGGCAGCCGAGCGAGCACGCGGACGCCGTCACAATAAAAATTCCAACCAGGAAACACGGATGAGCGATCATCCGACAGAGCGAGCGGTTCACATAGTCTTAACAAGAAACGACAAGCGGAATGTGCCAGCGATTTTCAGCCTATGCCCACGGTCCGTCGCTATTTTTGGAGGCCGGTAATGATCTAACCTGGAAATCGAAATGAAATTATCAATTGTATTGATAGCATTATTGCTTATCGCAAACTCTGGTCATGCGACCACATGGCTTGTAGGTCCAACGAGAAGTTTGACGGCGCCGAGTCAGGTAATGTCTCGTGTGAGTAACGGGGATACGGTGGAAATCGATAGCGGATTATATTCCGGCGATGTGGGGACCTGGCGGGCAAGTAATCTAATCCTGCGATGCACGCTGGGCATGGCGCATCTCGATGCTGCCGGCCAAAGTGCTCAGAAAAAGGGGATTTGGGTCCTGGACGGCAACAATACGTATGTCGAAGGAATCGAATTTTCCGGTTGTGCGATTTCGGAAAGCGACGGTGGCAATGGGGCTGGGATTCGGTTGGAAGGATTGGGTATGGAATGTCGGCGCTGTTATTTTCACGATAACCAGGAAGGAATATTGACGGGCAACGATACTAACTGCGTTGTTCTTATCGAAGCATGCGAGTTTGCGTATAATGGAGTGGAAACCGGGGGAGCCGCAGGTTTCGAGCATAATATATATGTCGGCCATAGCAGCAGTTGTACGATAAAATTTTGTTATTTCCGTGGTGCTATTGTTGGCCATGAGATTAAGAGTCGCGCAAACCGTAATTTCATTCTCTATAATCACATTGTCGATGGGCTTACCGGGGATGGCAGTTATTCCATCGACCTGCCCAATGGCGGGCTTTCGTTTGTAATCGGTAATGCGATCGAGAAAGGACCGAAGACAGAAAACTCCACGGTTATCGATTACGGCGCCGAAGGGATCGTCAATCCGGATTCGGAATTCTATTTCATCAATAATACCGTCGTGACCGACCGCCAGCCGACAACGTTTCTGAATATTAAGACGGGCGCTACGGCCATGCTGGTCAATAATATTTTTGCCGGCGGAACACACCTTATGAACGGAACAGCGGATACTGTATCCAATATTATT
>DASZLH010000248.1:0-9839 GCA_035552495.1 Kapaibacterium sp. (SeqCode)
CAATAAACAGCCCTCGCTCGATATGTCCACTCTTCCCTTTCAGAGAGCGGAAATCGTCGACCTCCGAAGGATCGTAGGATTCAAATAATTGAAAAGACATGCGGTGGTATCGATGTAACACCGCAACGAAATACCGAAAGATTACTATCCTTTCCCCGTACGCTAATTTTTCACCTCGATCATTACGCGTCGGTTCAGGGCTTTACCTTGCGGGGTGTCATTCGGCGCGATCGGACGAACCGGACCATAACCTTTGGCGGTGAGGCGATCGACTGCCACTCCTCGTGAAATTAAATAGTCACAGACCGACTGCGCGCGCAATTGCGAGAGCAGAATGTTTTTATTCGGATCGCCATCGGCGTCCGTATGCCCCTGCACTTCGAGCCGAAGCCCGGGCAAGCGTTTCATCACGTCGGCCACCTGGTTCAGTGCCGGCTTGGAGGAAGCGCTCAGGGTGCTCTTACCGACATCGAAGAGCACATTATCGAGTCGGAAAACAGATCCTTTAAGATCTTTTTCTGTCACGTTCGCATCCCAGATACTGCCCGATGGCATATTGAAGCCCGGACGCTGATCTTCTTTCAGCCCGATCTTCCAAATATCGCTCTTTCCATAACCATGTTCCAGTGTGCCGTCGGAACTCGAAAAATAAGCCGTATCACCGCGAGCGCCCAGCATAAAATAAGCATCGAAGGAGGGCGTGTTGATCGGCGCTCCTAAATTTCGTGGCGCGGACCAGTGCATCCATGTGCTGTCCAATCGGCGCGCAATAAAAATATCGTAGCCGCCAAGGCCGCCTCGGCCATTCGTCGAAAAGTAGAGTGTATGATCGTCGAACGCGATGAAGGGAGCTATCTCGTCGCCGGGCGTGCTGAGTTCTTCGATCAGTTCCGGTCGTGCCCACTTATGTCCTTGGATATGGTGCGATAGATAAAAATCGTGTCCGCCTTTGCTATCCTTACGTTTGAGCGAGAAGATAATCGTTTGCTCGTCGCTCGATACCGTCATCATGGCGATCGATGTATCGTTATAATAATCGTCGATATCGAGTGGTTCTGGAAACGACCAGGTGCCATCCGGCTGCTTTTCGCTAATAGAAAATCCTTTGCTGCCGGTCCCATCGGAATTATAGATATTTTGCAGATAGAGGTGGGTAGCCACGCTATTGATTGCGCGAACACCGTCGTAGTTGATCGTGTTCAGCGGACCTTGCAATCGCCTGGCCGTATCCCATCCACCGTCTGAACGGCGAACGGAGTACCAAATATCTTCGTCGTTTGGGTTCTTTGCAAACCCAGCATTCTGCGGGTCGCCCTTGCGAACAAAATACATTATCGACTCGTCGGGCGTGAGCACCGGGAATAAATCGCTAAACTGCGAGTTGATATTACCTCCGAGATTGATGCGGCCGAACTGAATTGACTTCGGAGCGGCTTTCGAAGGGCCCGGCGGTGGAATTTCGATTACCTGGCCAACCAGTCCGTTTCCCGTTTTGCGCTGAGCGAAAGTAGAGCTGCAATAAAATAGAGCGACACAAATAATGGCCGGCCAAACTCGATGGACGTTCATAATTAACAGGGGCAAAAATTCAATACATTAGCTCTAACCACGGCTGAGCTAAAACAGTGCGATTAGAATTTAGAACAATTAGGAGCGAACGTCCTTAGGGTCCGCCCCTTCTTTTTTCAAACAATTCGTGTTATTCGATAGTCATTGCTCGGATTGCAGAACCTTCGGCACTCCGCAATACGCAGAAATACGTGCCATGAGCGAGGCCATGTGCATTGAAGCTAACAGAGTGCGGGCCAGTCTCCTCCACCCCATCGACGAGCACCGCGACCTCAGTACCGCGAGTATCGACAACCGAAATGCGTATAGGCTCGCTCGAAACAAGCGAATAGGAAATCCGAGTCTCCATCGAGAACGGATTCGGGTAATTCGGTTCAAGTGAGAATGACATGGCAGATGAGCCATTTACGCCACTCTCTGAATGAAACCAATTGAAGACATCGGTCGTAATTCCGGCTCGATCCTGAGGAGCTAAATTCTGCAGGCCAAACGAAAGATAGACTAAGCGTATCGCGCCGGATTGCCAACGAATGCCAGCCACTTGATTTGCGCCCTGTCCATAATAAAATATCGGGATCGAACCACCGGAGGGTTTGATTTCGTCCGGCTGATTGGGTTGATCGACATCCTCCGCGTAAATATTGATCGCTTCATCTGAAAAATCATTGGAGACGGCGTCGGCGGAAACACCATGCACGATCGTCGGCCCGGCGCTGTCCTTCACGTAGCTGGCTTTCAATACGTTATTAAGGAAGCTGACGTCCTGGTCGGTCGATAGAGGATCGGCAAGGCCGAAGGCGATTTCGCCGCCCTGTAGGAAGAGATGTCCTCCACTTGCGAGATAATTTGCGACTCCGGCTTTATCTTCGCCGGTCAAAATCCATTTATTTCCGGCGACGACCATTTCGGGAAATTCGGTCGCTGTCCAGGCGTTCATCGCTGCGGCTTCACCGCCCGATAACGGCACCCATTGGAAGTTCAGCGCATCGAGCGTAGCGACTGTATTCGCCGATCGAACGGAGTCATTCCCAATATCGACATACGCTATTTTTACATCGGGCGAGATAAACTTGAGCGGAAACGAGGAAACGAGCGTTTCACTGCCGGATGTCGAGGTGACTTGAAGTATCCCACTCGAATACGTACCAGCGCCCTGCGTAACGCTAACCGAAATCGGCAATGATGCTCCCGCATTTACTACGAACGAGCCGTTCGAACCCGTTCCCGCAGTGATGGTAACCGGCCAAACGTTCGCTGACGTCGGGAGATAGCTTACGCTAAACGTTCGCAAACTCGTAAAGGCATTATTCAGGTTGAAGTTAATACTGGTCTGACTACTTACACGCTGTACCCACGACTCTCCTGGATTCGGACTTAGCGAAAAATTCTGCTCGTCCGTTGCGGCCTGGAGGACTTCTTTCGACGCATCGTCCTGCACGAATGCAACCTCGTACATATTGGAGGCATTGTAGGACGTCTTAAGTGGATAGGTGAAGGTGAAGGAAGTGTCGCCCGTCGAGAGATGCACCTTCGTGCCAGTATAACTCGGCATCATTGCGCGCAGCGGATGAATATACTGCGCTTCACCGTTAGGGCCGGGGCCTGCCACGAATTCTTCCGCCGCTGCAACGCGCAGCGCGAGTTTCGTACGGGATGAAAGGTCCTGCACCGGGTGGAGCGTCACATGCACCGTTACGGTCGTTCCGTTTACCTCGCGTGTAACAGTAATCGCCAACGGACTGCCAACCCCCATTCGAGCATCGTATGCACTTTCGACTTCCTGCTGCGAGCCGGGCACGAACGGCGCGGAGCCATCGACCGCGACACTGGGCACGCCCGAAATAGCATAATACGTAGCGACCCGATACTGATTGTCGGTTTTGTCATTGAGGTACATCGGATCATCGGCTCCGGGCCAGTTCGGATGATAGGCCAGATGAATCACATTACCTTCATGCTGATGCAGGAATGCTTCTACGCCAGGATTCATCGAGGCGCATGGGCCGCATGACCAATTTGTCCCTTCTTCGAGCAGCACCGTTCTCGGCACGAGTTGCGCGCGAAGTTGAAACGTAAATAACGATAGTATTACGAACGTTGAGAAAGCAATCGACTTTTTCATAAGCGTCTGAAGCTCAGGTGGATGACAACACGATAGATTGTTAGGTGAAAATGCTTTAATCATGACATGAATTCCGTCAAGAATATTCCCGAAAAGACTTATCCACGCCTGAGGCCCTGAGAATTTCGTAAGTTTGCATAATATAGTATCACCCTGGCAACTGTCTGAACCAGACAATTCACAATTCGTTACGCATGAAATTTACCGTACAAAAGACCGATTGGAAGCGCGTCCGCGCCAATGCTATTGCATTCTTTCAACTCGAGGGAAGACCTCACGTTCAATCGACACTCAAACGATTTGGCCGTACGTCCGCCGCGTCCGCTGCCGAATCGCTAATCGCCGCTGGCGATATGACGGGTAAGAAGGAAGAGATGTTTACGCTCTATCCCAATAAAAAGGATACAGCAGCGAAACGGATTCTTCTTGCGGGCCTTGGGAAGTCCGACAAACTCTCGCTCGAGATGGTCCGGCGTGCCGCAGCCCGCGCCGCGAAAAAAGCGGAGCAGACGAAATCCCGCTCGCTCGCGATCTATCTTCCTCAGGTGAAAGGTTCGTCCGGTGCAGAGGTCGCGTATGCGATGGTCGAGGGGATTAAGCTCGGTCTTTATAAATTCGATAAGTTTTTCAAGAAGGAAGAGGAAAAAGTCCTTCTCGAAAATATTATAATCCTGGAAGATGGCGACAGCCTGCACGGTTCGTCCACGGAAGAAGTAAAAGCAGCAATTGCGGAAGCCGAGACGATCTGCGATGCCACGATCTTCGCTCGCGAGATGGAAAACGAGCCCTCGAATAATAAATATCCGGAAGTGCTTGCGAACTGGGCGCGTCAGGTTGGCCAGGAAAGCGGAGTTACGGTTACTATCTTCGGACCCAAAGAACTCGCGAAGCATAATATGATCGGCACGATCAGCGTGAACCAGGGTAGCGTGAAAGAACCGCGCTTTATTATTATGGAATATAAAGGCGCAGCCGATAGCAATGCGCAGCCCGTTGTGCTCGTGGGCAAAGGGATTACGTTCGATACCGGCGGAATTTCGATCAAACCGGCAGCCGGAATGGGCGATATGAAGAGCGATATGTCGGGCGCAGCTACTGTTATCGCTACCATCAAAGCCGCCGCCGAGCTGAAGCTTCCGGTGAATGTCGTCGGGCTGGCCGCGAGCGCAGAGAATATGCCTTCCGGGAGCGCCATGCGACCCGGCGATGTTATCACCTACGCGAACGGCCTTTCTGTAGAAATCGATAACACCGATGCCGAGGGCCGGCTCGTACTCGCGGACGCACTGATTTGGGCCGACCGTTACAAGCCGAAATCGGTTATCGACCTCGCAACGCTGACCGGAGCCTGCGTCGTCGCGCTCGGCCATGTCACGACCGGCATGATGGGTACCGACACAACGATGATGGCGGCACTCAAACAAGCTGGTGAAACAACTTACGAGCGCGTTTGTGAGCTTCCGATCTATGATGAATATGACGAGCTAATCAAATCGGACGTGGCTGACATCAAAAACGTTGGCGGTCGCTGGGCCGGAGCCATCACCGCCGCAATGTTTTTGAAGCGATTCACGACATATCCGTGGGTGCATTTGGATATTGCGGGCACGGCACGCAGCGAATCGGCCGCCGACTATATTCCGAAAGGCGGAACGGGCGTCGCAGTGCGATTACTGACACAGATGTTAAAACAATTATAAGATGGAAGTGTGGCGCCGGACTTTAGTTTGGCGAGAAATGATGTTGCATTCCATTGCGATTCCATAATTCAGCATTCATAATTCATCATTGCTATACAATGAAGAACTTCAGGCGATTTATTCTTTCTTCCATTCTTACTACTCTCGTGGTACAGTTTGCCGGTTGCGGCGCGGCGGATATTCAGTCCGCCAAGCTATACCGGCAGCGTAGGGATTATATCCATGCCGATCAGTTGCTCCAAAAGGCGCTAGCCGAGGATCCGACGAGCGACGAGGGCTGGTATCTTTACACCGCAAATCTCTACGATCTCAAGGAGTACGAGAAGATCTCGAATATTATCGACACCGCTATGCTTTACTCGACGACGCACCGTCAGGAATTGCAGTCGTTGAAGCACAATACGTGGGTCGAGCTATATAATGGCGGATATAGCACCTACAATGCGAACCCGGATAGCAAGGATGCGCAGCAATCGGCGATCGGCTATCTCGAATCCGCGCGAAAGCTCGAACCCGAGCAGCCGGAAACGTACGAATTGCTCGGCGCGGTCTATTATGCAATGAGCGATACCGCTAAAGGCCTTGCAAATTATCTTTCCGAGATCAATCAGGTAGCCGCAGCCTACGATCAGGGAGTAGCAATGGGACTCATGCTGCACATGAGCCCGGAGGCCGTTCAGCGCGCGATCGGCGGCGCCCCAGCGCGTCAGCAAGCTGTTGCGCTCGGAGCAAGTGACAGCGCCCTAGTCTATGTCTATCCGAGCAAACAAGCCTATATCTATTTCGAGCGCGCAAAACCGCACGATCCCTGGCAGCTTTCCGGATGGAGGATTGGAGCGGACGAGACGGCCGGAATGCAGCCACTCGCTGTTTCGGTACAGGCATACGAACTGGTCGCTAACGATTATTATCAAAAAGGGTTGACCGATCTTCGCAATGGCGATAAAACCTCGGCCTCAACTCAGTTCGATAAAGCCATCCCCCTGCTCATGACGCTCCAGCAGATCGATCCCAGCAATGATTTTGCCGCCGAAGCGATCCCGGATATTTATACACGTCTCGATCGCACCGATAAAGCGAAAACCGAATACGAGCGCATTCTTGCCGAGCATCCTTCCACGCAAATGTATGTCTCCTACGGAACGCTGCTGCTAAAATCGCAGGACTATACGGGCGCAATTGGCGCGTATCAAAAAGCACTCGCGATCACGCCGAGCTATGAAGCGGCGCTCTACGATCTCGCGGCTGTGTATAAAAATCAGGCGGCCTCCGAACAAAAGGCAAACCCAAAAGACCCGAAATATAAAGATGACCTGATGAAATCGACCGATTATTTTGAACAACTCCATGCGATCAATAAGAACGATCCATCGGTGCTCGAAAATCTCGCGGAGAACTATGATATTCTCGGACAAAAAGATAAAGCAACGGGTCTCATCGGAGAATTCGAAGCATTGAAAAGCACCGATGCGTCGAACACTCCGGAATATTGGGAAATGCTCGGTAAACTATATGCGCGCGCGAACCGGCCCGCCGATTCTCAGGCCGCATACAAAAAAGCTGACGAAATGAAACAAGGCAAATAACTCTAATTTACTCCCCTCCTTTTCAAGGAGGGGGCGGGGGGTGGTTGTTCGTCGCTGACTAATCCTATCCCATCCTTTCGTAAGAGAACTTCATTCAAGATTTCAGTAAGTTTAAGAAACACCAAATACGTTTTAAAACATTTTACATGGCAGACAACGACCCGAACGAACAACAGCAACAACCAATGCAGCAGCAGCTCCAGATCGAGCTGGGCGAAAAAGAGGCCGAAGGTATTTATTCGAATCTCGCAATCATTACACACTCCCCCGCCGAATTTATTATTGATTTTACCCGCGTCACACCGGGCGTTCCTCGCGCTCGCGTGCTCTCGCGCATTATCATGACACCACAGCACCTCAAACTGCTGCTGAACGCAATGCGAGAAAATCTCGACCGCTATGAATCGCAATACGGCGAGATCCGCGTCGACGGACAGGGCGAACATCCTTTCGGCTTCCGCACCAGCGGCGGCCCCGCTCCCGTCGCCGGAGGAAATAAAGTGCACTGAGAATATTTCGTTTCTCAAAAAAAGCGGGAAAGCAATGCTTCCCCGCTTTTTTATTGACTTCTTTTCACCCCTCACTCGGTAATTGCAATTACCAACGATAGGACATCTCAGCCGCGAAACCTGCCTTCGTGAGCCACGCACTGTTTTGCGGCAGCAGTTCGCTCGCTCCGAGAAGAAGATCGAGATCGATGTGGCTTGTAGCAGTAAATTCTACACCGAGAGACTGATGCGAGAGAAGTCCATCGGTCGATCCACCGGCCATGATTTCTCCGAATGGCCGAATGCCTGCAACGTCAAGAATATATCGGTAACTTGCTCCGAGCCAATAGACTCTTGTGAGCGATGAACTCGGTGCTGCTTGAATGCTGCCTATCACATTGTAATAGTTTTGCAATACCGTATCGGTGTACGAGATGGAATGTGTTGTGGAAGCAATCGCAAAGACCTCTTCTCCGCCAAGAAGGCGGACAGAAGAACTTCGGGAAAGATTATAACCTACCCCGGCAAATGCGTCCGTGAGTGAAAGTTGTCGAAACACGGCGTTTGAGCTAAATTGCTGCCCGATTGCTCCGCCGGCAGTTACAAAAAAATTGTCGCCGCTTTCTTTTTCAAAATCGGGTATTTCAATTGCCGAAACGGACTGCACGACGGATGCAATTGAATGAGGCTGCACAACTATATCGCGGGCTGTGCATGGGGAGATGCTTTGTCCTGAGTTTGCTGCTTGCGCTGAGTGATAATCGCTCACGCCGATTGCGCCAGATTGAGACCGCGAAACGGGAAGAGTGATTGTGCCACTTCCCTGCACATGCAGTGTGACTCTTGAGGCACGTGGCTGAGATAATAATGGAGCTGTGGAATTCAGTACGTGCATGTTAGCCTGATTCTGTCGCTGTGACTTTTCGATCGTAAGTGTGTTCGGCATCAGCATCCACAATCCCGCGCCAATCACAACCGTAATAGCGAGTGCCACGAATAGCTTCGTAACGGTCGGAATTGGCTTCTGATTTTGTGTGGGCGAGGCAGCAATCATTTCAGCAACGCGGGTAAAGGAAGGCCGGACATCGCGCGCCCGAAGCAATTCTAAATAGTTTCGATAGTCTTTGCTATACATAGCGTTCCTCCACGAGCAGTATGAATGAAATATCTTGTCCTGGCTTGACAGCCCTCGATTTTGATTTTACTTCTTGTGCCGGAACACCAAGAGCTTTAGCCAATCGCTCTCGGCCACGCTTGAGACGCGTCTTCACGGCGCTCAGCGTTCCACCCTGGATACGCCGAATTTCTTCGAGCGAAAAATCCGAAACCTCGAAGAGAACGACTGTCTCCCGCATTTTTTCAGGCAACATATTCATCGCATCCATGACCAATCGAATTTCCGCGGCGATTTCCGGGGAGGAATTGGTGTCAGGCAGTTCGGCCGCAAACGATTCGCTATATGCTACTCGTCTTCGTTCGCGATAACGGTGTCGCTTGTGTAGCCTCGATGCAATTTTTATGAGATAATGAAGGAAGCGGCCCTCGTCCACCATTTTATCGAAAGCCTCATACGCCGCCAACACCGTAGCACTCACGAGATCTTCGCCATCCATCTCATCTCGCGTAACGGCCAGCGCATAGCGTGAAAGCCGGTCATAGACCGGCTCCAGCATGTTAAGAAATTCGCGCTGGCGGGCGTTAGTCATGCCGTAGGCATATCCTATGGGAGGATAAACGTCCGTTTAACCGAATTGGGTGAAACCGATTGCTGATAATGAGAATAGCTTGCATAGTTTTTAGGAATATTCGCCCAGACGGAACTCCAAACAGTCACGACCGTTCCACTTTTATAATCCTGCGGAACGGTATAACCTCTTGCGACACCTTGAGTGAGTTGATTATTCGCGAGATAAGTATTTATATCGGATCCGTTAGGATCGGCTCCGAAAGCAATATGAAGGCGAGCTTCGATTAGGCTGTCAGATCCCGCAAGCTCTCCAGTCATGGTGAGGAGACCTAAATAGCTGGAATCACTGTAAGTGCTCTCAATAGTATTAGTGATTGAAAACACAAGCGAATCCATTGGGACCTCCTGAATCGCATTACCGATTACGAAGGATGTTCCTGCGCCGCTGAATTGATATTGCGGAATAATGAGCGTATCGAATCCTTGCTTTGTCAGTAGTAGATTATAGATGCCTGCAGGGACGTTATCGATCTGCCAATCGCCGGTGGCATTACTCATTGCATGGAATGATGTACCTTCTACCTGAACCGTCGCACCTGCGTAGTTCGATAAAGTATCTCCATTCACGTTGACCAAAGTGAGATTGCCGCGAAGCGTGCCAAGATCATCATTGTCCGCGACCGTAGA
>DASZLH010000249.1:0-13821 GCA_035552495.1 Kapaibacterium sp. (SeqCode)
ACGGAATTTGACGTTACCCGATCGTTCTCGCTCGATGTGACGGTAAACGAAGGAGACATCGAACACGTCGATGGCCGCGCTATCTTTCATCTTGAACGTCCCACGCCCTCCGACCTGTGGAAAGCCACGCAATGGCAGGACGAATCCAATTTATAACTCGTCTCTGTGACCGCTCTCTCCAATTTCCAAAACGCGATCGACAAGATCGGGCCCTTTGGGACGATCGGATTAATTATCCGAAAAATATCGCGCAGGATTCGCTACCGCTCGATGATCCGAAGGATTCCTCACTCGAGCGATATAGCAGTATTAAGTGCGCGAAATGTTAATGCGGTTGAAATATCGGAAGAGGAGCGATGGAATATTTTGCAAAAAGCCGATGCGATGCTCCGCGATGAGAATAGGTTCTTTACCTTCTCCTACAAAACGCGCGATGTAGAGCGACCCTGGGAATTCGATCCCATTGAAAAAAAATATTGGCCAACACGTCATTACACCGAACGGCATTTGCATGGCCCCGATACGCCACGCGATGTAAAAATCATCTGGGAGATAAACCGCTTCAAAGATCTTCCCACGCTTGGGCAAGCTGCGTTTTTAACTCGAGATGAACAATATGCAATAGAAGCTGAACGAAGAATACTTTCGTGGATAGAGGAGAATCCTTTTGCCTCGACCATTAATTGGGCGAGCGCGCTTGAAATATCGATTCGGCTTTTATCCTGGAGTGCGACGCTCTTTTTACTCCGCTCGGCTGGTTTTAACGTTTGTGAGAATAAGCGCATTGCACGGTCTATTTACGAACAATTGAAGTATCTTGCGGCCGATCTATCGACCGATAAAGTTATTCCGACAAACCACCTTATCGGGGAAGCTGCCGGACTGTTTGTGGCAGCATCATTATGGGACGTTCGAGGAAGTAAAAGCCTGCAACAAAAAACCCGGAGGATACTCGAACGAGAAATCATTCGCCAGACGTACGAGGATGGTGTAACCCAAGAGGCATCGAGTTGGTATCATCAATTCGTGACACACTTTTTAGATCTTGCCGATCGTGTAGCCGCTACATCCAGCCACCAGTTAAGTGTACGATTCCAAAATCGTCTTTCAAAAATGAAAACGTACCTGGAAACAATGATCGTCAATGGTGAAGCGATACGCTATGGCGATGCGGACGATGGTTGGGCACTATGGCTGGAAGGAAATCTGAATACATGGAAAAATAAAATATTCGGATTGCCAACGACCGATACTGCAAAGTCTTCCCATTATTATTATCCCACTTCTGATGTAGCGGCCGCTCGTTTTCAAGGCTCATTCCTTTTTTTGCGTGCCGGTCAGTTTGGAATGGGTGGCGCTGGTTTTTCCTCACATGCCCATGACGATTTTTTGGGCCCGATTATTTATCTCGATGCTATTCCAGTGCTGGTCGATCCGGGTACCATTGTCTATAATGGAAATCCCACTCGCCGTGCGGAATTCCGAGGGGCGAATGCGCACAATGGCATTATCGTTGGCGAAAGCACCGGCGCTGTGCAGCGAATGAATTTTGGATGGAATCGAGTTCGGCCAAATGCGAAAATCCTTGAAACATCATTTACTGCACAGGAAGCCAGCGTGACAGCACAATATGGCGAATGGCCTGTGCACAAACGAAGTGTTAAAATCAACCAAAAAGCTGCGTTGATTGTGGACCGCTTTTCAGTGCCACTCCATAAGCCATGCGAATGGTGGCTGCATTTTGCTCCTGCATGGTCGATCGAAAAACAATCCGATACGGAGTATACCTGCGTAACAAATGCAGGCGATCATCTCAGCATAAAATTAAGCGGATTGTTTGAATCGATGGAAGTCCAGTCCTATGACTATTCCCCGTCCTATGGTGTTGCAGTGCCAGCGACGATGCTGCGCCTTTCCTCTTCGGCTCCTGAGGGAGTCTTTGAAATCCTCATGACTATCGACCGGCTGTAAGTGAAGTTATCCGATAATCTCGATAAAGGCATTTGGACCATTGCCGATAAAACACTGCTCCTGCTATATGGATTTGGTGTGATCGTGCTCGTTATTAATGTGCTGCCGAGTGAGGAATGGGGCGCGTTCTCGCTGTTCCAATCGATCTTTCTCATTCTGTGCGTGCTGTCGGACTCCATTTTTTTGCAACCGATGGTCAAGTTCGCGAGCGAGCATGAAGCAGAAGTCCCTCACGTACTTGCCGGCAGCTTCAATCTTTATACGGCGACGATGCTGCTGACAGGCTTCGTCTTTGCAGCATTAGCGGTTTCACTTGCGCATGTCTTCACCAGTCCCGAGCTTGGGGCTATGCTGCCTTTGCTTCCCGTGCTCATTGCTCTGAATATTTTCCGAAATGTCGGTATTCGTTATCTGCAAATATTTCTCAAAATTCACGCGATCTTTTGGATCGATCTCGCTTTTTTCGGTTCGATCCTTATCCTGACGGTGCTGGCGAACGCGCTCGGGCTTTTTCATACGGCACTGGATTTTCTCTATCTCAATATGATCGGCGGCGCACTTTCGAGTCTGGTTGCCATTGTGTTTTGCTCGACTGCTTTTTTTCGGATGCCGCTATTTCGCGTGCCGCGTCATGAATATGGGCGTATGCTTTCGTTTGCAAAATTCCAGGCAGGCACGAGCGCGCTCCTGACACTACAGCAATGGTCGGACGTGCTGATTGTAGGTATATTTTACACTCCGAGTGAAGTAGCCGTCTATAATGCGGCCAAGACGATATACCGATTTCTCGACGCGGTACGCGAGGGCGCAACGCTGCTCGTGGTACCCGTCACATCGAAGTTATATACTCAGCGTGATTTCACCGGCCTTTCCGCGTTACTCGAAAAATTACTCTTTGTCGCATTCGCTGCGCTTGTCCCTATCTCATTCGCATTGGCGCTCGGAGCGAATATTATTTTCCATATTCTTTATAAGGGTCAGTACGATGCCGGCGCGACAGTTTTCCAGATTATGATTCTGTCCGGATTTACGCTGCCGCTTTCGCTGATCGGAACGAACGCATTGATCGGCATGGGCAAGGCCAAGAGCTTGTTCCTGGCAACCATCGGCGCGGTCGCGACTTTTTTTGCGGCGAGTTATTTACTGACGCCGCTCATGGCGTCCCGTGGTGAAGCACTCGCGGTTTTTATTTCCATGACGGTGCTTGCATTTCTGCAATTTTTCGCAATGCGCTCGGAGATCGATCTCTCCGCGCGCGGTATCATGAGCCGGGCTGGAGAAGCGCGACGATTCGTCCGAGAACGAGCACGAAAGAGTATTGGCAGCGAAGCTGCCGTTGAGGAGAAACCAGAGTCCAAATTATAATTCGCTGTGTCCATCGCCCAGATTTTTCAACGGACCGAAGTAAAGCTATTCCTGCTCGGCATAGCGGTCCGGTTGCTGTTTGTTGCGCTCTTCCCGGGTATAAATTATTACGATGGGATTACGAAAGAATATTTAAATGCAGCCGGAAATCTTCTGCACGGGCATGGACTGAACGTCTTTGTCGATATTGCGCCGTGGAATTCTGGCCAGACACATTTTGCGTATCAGCCATTCATCGACCGCCCGATCGGATACGTGTTATTTTGTGCGTTTGTCGGGTTGATATTTGGCCTCTCACCGATTGCGCTTCAGGTTGTACAAGCCATTGTTACCGCGCTCTCGGTCATCCTGATTTACCGACTCGCTCTGGAGCTGTTTGCGAAATCGGAGCGGCAAAAAAAGATCGCGATGTATGCAGCCCTACTCGCAGCAGTATGGCCTAACCAAGCGCGTTTCGAGATCGCACTTTTACCGGATGGTCTTACTACGCTGATTATTCTCGGCCTGGCCTTAGAGCTGACCCGCTTTATTAAAACACTCGAATGGAAATATTTGACCAGGGCGGGAGTAATCCTTGCGTGCTCCATTTTTTTTCGGCCCGATCTGGTATTATTTCCCGCATTCTTTTTCATGGCCTCGTTTGCACTGCTGCCGAAACTGGACGTCATCCGTGCCGCTCTAATATTGGTAGCAATGCTTGCCGTCACCGTTGGACTTAATACCTGGATGCATTACCGAATGAGCGGAGAAATTGTGCCACTTAATCTCGGAAGCGGGACGACGATGTACGAGGGAATTAGCCAGTTTGGCGATACGCTCGGAACGACCTACGCAGACGAGCGCCTCGCGCATAATGTTTTTAATACGAAAGAATTATTTTATCCCAACGGCGTCCAGAACGATCGAAGCGTATGGCAGACCGCTGTCGATACCATCGAACATCATCCCGGGTTTTATGCGACGGTTGTTTTGAGGAGAATACCTCTGATGTTTACAGTGCGAGGATTGTATTTCAGCGATACGGTTTCGCTGGCTAATCCAAACAACGACCTTGCAAAGCGATTTCCGAGAAAGTATATACTTATGTTCAAGGATCATCCAATACAAGCGAGCGTGCGATTGCTTTCGCCGATTTTTGGATGGCTGATAATTATCGCCGGATTCTGGGGCCTACTCCAATCATGGAGAAAACACAAACGCGATCATTTCATGGTCGCGCTGCTACTCTTTTATTTTATCTCGACGCACTTGCTGACGAATGTCGAGCCGCGCTATTTTTATCCTGCTGTGCCGCTGCTGTATGGGTATGCCGTTATCACAATCCTAAAATTTAAGAACCCTCTTTCTTCTCAGAAAGAGGGTTAGTCACAAAACGTGTTTATTAACGCTGTCTCGTCCCCCCGCCATACCGATACTGACGCGCTTGCGCCGGCATATTCGGGGAAATAGTTTGCATAGGTACTTCGTGTGTCGCTACGCGCGGACCGGGCGCGGTACCGGCGGCGGCACGTTGCCGCTCCTCGAAGAGTACATGATCGTTATTCTCATTATAGGCTCTTGGAACAACCTCATGATTCGGCGCGACGTTCGGTATCGCTCGGTTCTGCTGCACGATATTATTATACTGGTCGTAATGATGAGGTGGATAATTCTGGGAATAATACGAATGGTTGAGCCACGGTTTCGAAGCGTTTCTGTCGAGCGCGACGACGTACGAATGGTCCAGATCGACACCGCGTAACCTGTCCGGCACCTCTCGATTGGAAGCCCAGGCTCCATTTTGCGGATAATAATACTGTTGAGCGGTGGCATCGTAATAGACGCCGTAATCCGGAAAGTAGTAATATGGCACAGTATTAATGTCCGAATAGGCTGGTGCCCAGCCCGGTGCTGTATAGGTTGAGTATGCCGTACCTTGCTGCGACGGTGCGCAGCCGTTTCCTATAAAGGAAAGGCAGAATACAAATGCAAGAACGGGAATAAATTTAAAAACCGATAGTGAACGCATGGGGTAATCTCCTTTTAAAAATAATGAAAGCTACCTTCAAAGGGAGTGCCATGTCTTTATTCATTCAGGAATTAGGTAGCAAGCTTAGGATACATCCAACCTCCGAAAATAATAAGCCCAACAGTGACAATGCCAAGCACGATGAAATCGAATCCCAGCCCGATCGAACTTGTGCCATTCGAAAGCATGAGCGCACGCAATGCATCGACTTCATACGTCAGAGGGTTGCCACGAGCAACAATCCGCAACCAAACCGGCATGATCGAAATAGGATAGATCGCATTACTCGCAAAGAACAGTGGCATCGTTAGGATTTGCCCTATGCCCATGAACCGCTCGCGCGTTTTGACAATGCAGGCAATGATCAGGGAGAATGTCGAAAAACATGCCGCACCGACGAGGGCAAGCACGCAGACGGCAAGCAGCGAAAGAGGGGACAAATCGAGATCGACGCCTAACATCCACGCCAGCAAATAAATGATAACGACTTGCGAAAGCGCGCGAATGCCCGCCGAGAGCGCCTTGCCAAGTACCAGCGCCGTTCGCGGAGTCGGACTTGCGAGAAATTTATAAACGATCCCCAGATCGCGCTCCCAAATGACGGTGATGCCTGAAAAAATTGCGATGAAGAGAATACTCTGCGCAAGGATTCCCGGCGCCATAAAATCCATATAGCGAAGATTTCCGGTCGGGATAGCACGGACATGCGTGAAGACTTCTCCGAAGACAAGCATCCAAAGTGCAGGTTGCACTGCTCGCGTGAGCAGTTCGGTCGGGTCATGTCGAAGTTTGCGCGCCTCCATTTCGGCGACGGCCATCGTTTTGTCGATATATCGGAAGAATGCGTTCACAATAATTCAGTAACGAGTAACGAAGAATGAAGAATGAAGAATGAAGAATGAAGAATGAAGAATGAAGAATGAAGAATGAAGAATGAAGAATGAATAGTAGTTAGGATAATCGCTTCAAGGCCCTGCGAGCTGCGGCAGTTTCTTTGTAGCCGCCGCTGGTGGTTAGTACATCTCCGGCATATCGACTAAATACATCATTGAGCGTTGCGTTCGGTTTATCGATGGTGGCTTTAAGCTCCTGGGGCGTCCCGATCGCGGCTATTTTACCTAAGTGCATAATCGCTACGCGCGAGCAATAGGCATCGGCTTCTTCCATATAGTGCGTGGTAAGAAAAATCGTCATCCCGAATTGACGTTGCAGGGCATGCAGATGTTCCCAGACGACATCGCGCGCCACGGGATCGAGTCCGATCGTTGGTTCATCGAGAAAAAGTAATTGTGGATGGTGCAGCGTCGCCTGCGCGATTTCCAATCGCCGGATCATACCACCAGAATACGTTGCGACCAGCCGATCAGCTGCGTCGAGGATGCCCATAAGTTCGAGCGCTCCATCGAGACGCGACTCGATCTCTTTCCGAGGAATATCATAGAGCCGTGCAAAGACGCGAAGATTTTCGCGGCCCGTTAAGCTGCCATCCGCTGAAAGAGCCTGCGGCACGTAACCGAAAATACGCCGGACTTCGGACGATTGTGTGACAATATCGAAATCGCCGACGCTCGCCGTACCGGACGTCGGCGGAAGTAATGTCGTCAGCATTTTAATAGCCGTGCTCTTGCCCGCGCCGTTAGGACCGAGCAATCCGAAAATCTCCTGACGTTCGACCGCAATCGTCAGACGATCGACAGCAAGAATAGTTCGAAATCGGCGAGTCAGCGCTTCGGTCTGGAGGATACTCATACTATAATGTGACGGCCAAAAGCAGGATGCGTGCCATCCAAGACTTGTGGAGGAGGAGGTACTTCTTCTAAGAACGAATGGTACGAATTGCTGAAAGGAATGTTCCGGCCAGTAAATAGTTAGCAATCATCGAATGATCGTATTATGATTGAACGAAACGAAACGGCACGTATCGAAGCGTTTAGCGATGGCGTGTTCGCCATTGCGATCACCCTGCTTGTCCTCGATCTGAAAGTCCCGCGAGAGTTGCCGGCCGGTACAACGCTCGGCAAGGCGCTGCTGGCTCAATGGCCAGTATTTGCAGCATATCTAACGAGTTTTGCTACAATCGGCATTATGTGGATGAACCATCATTATCTCTTCACTGTCATTCGCCGCTCCGATCACAGCTTGCTTATCCTCAACTCACTACTATTGTTAATGGTGACTTTCATTCCATTTCCAACGGCGCTGCTTGCAGAGTATTACGGGAAGGACGGCGAGCACCTTGCGGCCGATATTTATGCCGGCTCGTTCTTTATTATCGCCATTATATTCAATGTTCTCTGGCGATACGCTTCCTATCGTAACCGGCTCCTCGGTCATGACATCGATAGCGCAACAGTCGAGGGCATTCACAAATCATTTCGTTTCGGGCCTCTCTTGTATCTGGGCGCACTGATTCTGGCATTCCTCAATGTCGCTGCGTCGGTGGGACTTTGCTTCGGCCTCGCGGCCTTTTTTGCCTTGCCTAAAAAGAAATAGCGCCCATTGGGAACGAAGATAATTAGGCAATTGTCTAATTATTTAACTTATGAATGCTGTCTTTCGAGCACTCGACGACCCAACGCGCAGAAAAATATTGGAATTGCTCCATAATGGCGACCTTTCTGCCGGCGAAATCGCGGAAAAATTCGCGATGACACGTCCCAGCATTTCGCATCACCTCGATATACTAAAGCAAGCGAACTTAGTAGTTGCAGTTCGTCAGGGGCAATACCAGGTGTACTCGCTCAACCTCAGTGTGGTTGACGAAACGATTCAATGGATGCTCTCGATCGGCGTGCGAAAGCCGCGAAAGAAAAAGATATCCAGTCTTCAAAAAACACGACAATTTCGGACCGTATGAATATCGCTCGAACGATCAAAAACGAATGGCCGCAATTTGCTATCCTTATTGCACCATTTTTAATCATTCCATTCGTATGGGGAATGCTGCCCGAAAGAATCCCGGTTCATTTCGATTTTAACGGCAATCCGAATGGATATGCGTCGAAGTGGTTTGGGTTGATCATTCTGCCGGCCATCAACATTGGGCTTGCAGCCTTGCTTGGCGCGCTTTCGAAGGTCGATCCAAAAGCGTGGATGATGAATGTGTCGCCCGATGCGCTTAAACCGGTTCGACTTATCATAACCTGCTTTTTCTTCGTCATATTTTGTGTGACTATTTTGTAAGCGCTTGGCGAGCATGTCAGCATGGAAATGGCGTTTCAATTTGGGTTACCTATACTCTTTCTTCTTCTTGGAAATTTCCTGCCGCGCATAAAACCAAATTATTTCTTTGGCGTGCGAACGCCCTGGGCGCTCGAAAGTCCCGATAACTGGCGGCTAACCCACCGGTTCGCCGGTCGCTTATGGGTAATCGTCTCCATCGTGTATGTCGTTTTAGTGATCGCACTTGGAGACCGCATTTCCGAGGCTGCCTTCTGGGCATATTTGGCCGCGATAATTATTCCGCCATTCGTATATTCCTGGTGGATCTTTGAAAAAAGTAAAAAACAAGTAAACCAATGACTGCATCTTCTCTCGCCCGAATTTTTAAGATTTGTCTGTTAGTATTTGGTCCTATTTTTTTATCGAATACTTCGTGCGCTCATCGAAATGATGCAATTGGATATAGCGAGGATACCGTCTCGTTTCAAAGTTCGACGTTCCGGCTGGTTGGTACGCTCACGGTGCCCGATGGCAACGGGCCTTTCCCGGTCGCGGTCCTCATACATGGCTCCGGCCCGGAAGATCGCGATGAAACGATCTCGTACAAAGGCGCGAATGCCGAGTGCTTGTTTCCCGGCCTCGTTGGCAAAGAGAGCAAGCCATTTAAAGACATTACTCACGCGTTGGCGGCGCATGGTATCGCTTCGCTCCGCTTCGATAAACGAGTCTTTACCTATAAAATAGCGGTGAGTATGCGAATTGCAGATCTTTCACCCTACGATGAGATGGGCGATGTGATCGCAGCCGTCGATTACGTTCGTTCGCTCCCAGCGTTCAGGAATTCGCCAATAATCCTCATCGGCCACAGCCAGGGTGTTCATTTCTTGCCGTATGTAGTGAAGGCTCGGCCATTTATTGCCGGCGCAGTTTCGATGGCCGGGCTTGCGCGGCCGATGGATACGACCTTCGCCGAGCAGATCCGAAACATCTTTTTCCATTGCGGCGATAGCAGCAAGGGGGAGTTGCAGTCCAATTATATTTTGCAGGCGTTGTATAAAGTTCGTCAGGGCGGGGGGACACCGCTGATGGGCGCCTATCCCAAATATTGGCGCGAAGCCATAAACATGGCCGATAGCGCCGTGCGGAATTTCCAGTCGCTCCACATTCCGTTGCTCTTTTTACAGGGCGATAGCGATTTGAACGTCTCGGTCGAGAATTTCCGGATATATCAATCGAAGCTGGGACCGAATGCCAAAATGGTCCTTTTTCCTGGATTAAACCACCAATTCTGCACCATGCAGGACCCCTCTGTTTCGAACGATGCCCTGAATGTGCTCGTTAATTGGATTCTGACGCTCGAAAAAAAAGTCCATTAAGGCCAAAATTCCAGGAATAGAACTCCCGGAAGTAGAGTTACCTAAGGTGCTGGAACCAGCACCAGAAATGGTGCGGGAACTACAGATTCTGACCGGAACTTGAAAATCAGGGATTCATCGCAGCAAAGAACTTCATCGGAACAAGTCGTCCCACAACAACACGTTTAAAACTCATCAACATGATACAGGACCAGGCAACGAGAGATGCGCGTAAACGAGCACTGACGATCGCAATGGATGCGATCGAAAAAAACCACGGCAAAGGATCGGTCATGCGGCTGGGCGATCAGCCGCATGTGAAGGTCGATGTAATTCCGACGGGGTCGCTTTCGATCGATGCGGCGATCGGCATTGGTGGCGTACCGCGTGGTCGGGTTGTCGAGATTTTTGGTCCGGAATCGTCCGGTAAAACGACGCTCTGCCTTCACATTATTGCGGAAGCGCAGAAGCGGGGTGGTAATGCGGCCTTTATCGACGCCGAGCACGCGCTCGATGTCGTGTATGCGAAGCGGCTGGGCGTCAATGTGGATGAGTTGATCCTTTCTCAGCCGGAGTTTGGCGAGCAAGCCCTCGATATTCTGGAGCAGCTTGTCCGCTCGGCGGCACTCGATGTTATTATCGTCGATTCAGTCGCTGCGCTCACGCCGCGCGCCGAGATCGAAGGCGAAATGGGCGATGCACAAATGGGCTCGCACGCGCGGCTGATGTCCCAGGCGATGCGAAAGATTACAGCGGTCATTGGCAAATCCGGCACGACAGTTATTTTCACGAATCAACTCCGCTCGAAGATCGGCGTGCTCTATGGCAATCCAGAAACGACGACGGGCGGCAACGCGCTGAAGTTCTATGCGTCGGTACGCCTCGATATTCGCCGCCGCGATGTCATCAAGGACGGCACCGAGATCATCGGTAATCGCGTCCGTGTCAAAGTGGTAAAGAACAAGCTTGCGCCGCCCTTCCGTGAAGTGGAGTTCGATGTGCTCTATAACGAGGGCATTTCGAAAATGGGCGACATGATCGATGTCGGTATCGAAAACGACATTATCCAAAAATCGGGGTCGTGGTTCTCCTTCGAGGGCGAGCGTATCGGTCAGGGCCGCGAATCGGTCAAGGCGTTCCTGAAAGAGAATGCCGAGGCCTACACGAAAGTCGAAAAAGCTGTGCGGAAGAAGCTCGGCATCGAGATCGAAACGCCAGCTATTCTGAATGGAAACGTTGCGGCAGGAGGGGTGATCGAGGAGAAGCAGAAGAAGAAGGCTGCCTGAACGGGGCCTTAGGGGATTAAGCAAGAGGCAGTAGTAGCACGCCTGTAAAGCTTAGCGACGATGGGGCCGTGAAGTGTTCGATTGCTCACAATAATTAATGGAAGGTACAATCACCGCAATTCTTCGGCAAAAGGGGGACAAAGCTCGTGCTTCGATTTTTCTTAACGAAGAATTTGCGTTTGGGCTGAGCGATCAGACAGTTGAGCAGTTCCGCCTTCGAAAAGGCGATTACATCGACCGGGAGATTTTCGAAAAGATTTCCGATTTCGATTATTTTATCGATGCCAAACGCATTGCGCTCGCATTCCTTAATTATCGCGCTCGCAGCGAGAAAGAAATTTGCGACCGGCTTGCGAAGGAAGACATTCCGAAAGACGTGATTGCCCGCGTGCTTGAATTTTTACAGGAGCTAAAGCTTATCGACGATACATCGTGGTCGAAAGCGTATGTAAACGATACATTGCATCGGAAGCCGGTCTCGTCGAGGCAGTTGGAGTTTGGTCTCAAACAAAAAGGCGTCCCCAAAGAAATTATCGAGCAGACGATTTCGGAATTGAATTCGAAAGAGACTGATGAAGACCGCGCCCTCCAGGCTGCCACCAAACGATGGCCTCGGATTCTGCGATCGGAAGCCGACTCTCGCAAACAAAAACAGAAATTGTACACGTTTTTGGTCGGACGAGGGTTTAACTTCGAAGTCATTGAGACAACATATAAAAGTCTTGCTCGCGATAGTAGCGTGGAAGAGGATAACGAATATCATATAATTCCCATAAATCCCGGTTCAGACCATTGACTTTTACTCGCAGCATACTCGTCTTCTTCGGCGCATTTATCTTCTCGGTATTGCTATGGGCTTATGTGCGGCTCTCAGCGCCGTACGAAGCAGATGTCGATCTGCCGGTGAAAATTAGCCCCCCGAAAGGATTTGCGTTGTCGTCCGGCTTGCCGGAACGGCTTCATGCGCGCGTGCGCGGCGCGGGGTGGCAAATTCTGTTGATGAATTTTACGAAAAATTCGCGCTTCCAATTCGATCTTTCGGAACGCGTACTATCGCCAAGCGACGAAGTTATTATTCGGAGCGATGCAATTACTAATTCCGCCATGATGCCGAGCGAGCTTCGCGTGTTGAAGGTCGAGCCGGATTCGCTCGACCTTGCCTTCCGTAAGACGGTGCAAAAACGCATTCCGATCGAGCCTGATCTCGACGTGCAGCCTGGGCGCGGATATGTGATAGTTGGGGGTCCCATCGTATCGCCGGCTGCTATTACGGTCGAGGGCTCGCCGAATATTCTCGACTCCTTACAGAGCTTCCGGACGAAGCCGATCATGGCACGCAATGCGAAAGAGGACGTCGATGCGACAGTCGAGCTGAGCGATAGCCTCATTAATTTTGTTTCCATTGCCAATACTCCCAAGATTTCCGTTCATGTCGATATTCAGGCGATCGGAGAGCGAACAATACGAACTGTTCCGATTGCAATCGATGCACTCCCTCCGCAATACGAAGTGATTTTTATTCCGAATACGGTTAACGTAACGTTGCGAGGAGGGGTCGATACATTATCGACGCTTTCCATGTCGTCCGTTCGTGTGCATGTTGGTTACAATCCGGCGATCTTCGATACCGCTCATGCGGTAACACCAAATGTCGAGGTCCCACAGGGTATTACATTTCTTGGCATCGATCCGCAGCAAGTACGGTTTATCTTACGCAGAAAAATAGGTATCGAACATGCTGCTCCGTGATGCTTCGTTTGTCGTTGTCGATGTGGAGACGACAGGACTTAATGCAGTGAATGGCCGCATCACTGAGATTGCGATGGTCCGGTTCGAACGTAGTCCTTCGCACGGAGAAAGTTGGGGAATGGTGGATTCCTTTACTACGCTCATCAATCCCGAACAATTTATTTCCCCGTTCATCACGCGCCATACGGGTATAACGAATGCGATGGTCTATGGCAAGCCGAAATTCGGCGAGATTGTACCCGAAATTAAAAGATTTCTGGGCAAGTCAGATGCTTTCGTTCTTACCGGTCACAATGTAGGCTTCGATTATGGCTTCCTCGCGCGTTCATTCGAGCGGCACAATGAAACGCTTGCGATCAGCACTGCCGCCGGGCTCGACTACTTGCTCTGTACCTGTAAACTTGCTCGACGGATGTTGCCCAAGCTTCGCAGCCGCTCACTGGTTAATGTCCAGGCATACTTTGGGATAAAAAACCCAGCGAAGCACCGTGCGATGGGCGATGCGGAGGCTACCGCAAAGGTGCTCGGACATTTCCTCGCAATGGCTGAGGAAATGGGTATCGAGTCGCTTGCGGAGTTACTTCGCTTTCAGAATGCGAAGTCCAATTACGTACGCCGGAAGACGAAGCGCGAACGCTCGCTCCGTGAACATGTGAAGTTGTTTCCGGAACGGCCGGGAGTATACACCATGACGAGCAGCTCCGGCGATGTGCTCTATGTTGGTAAGGCCAAGAATCTTCGCGATCGCGTAACGAGTTATTTTTCGGATGCAAACACACAGGGCACAAAGCTCGCGCAACTCATGCGGTCGGTAAAGGAAATTGCGTACGAAGAAACAGGCAGCGAGCTCTCCGCGCTGCTTCTCGAAAGCCGCAGAATTAAAGAATTGAGTCCCCGCTTCAATTCGATGGAGCGGAGATATAAG
>DASZLH010000250.1:0-8669 GCA_035552495.1 Kapaibacterium sp. (SeqCode)
GAACTTTTGGCTTCCTTCCTGCTTTTGACATTATGTCGAATTAATACGGGCAGACCGAGCACCCTTTAAAAGGTCCTACGGAAGCCTGCTTCTTCTCTGCAAGTTCAATCAGAGGAGTTTCATCGTCCATTTTTCGCCCAATGAGGGCCAGGCCATCATGTTCAGAAAACATACCCTCCGCAAGCAGTTCGGTCTCGCAATTGTAATTGTGGCAGCATCCTACATTCCATCCGCCCACGCACAGTGGCTTAGCACCGCCGATCGTCACGATCTAAAAACTGCGCGCATGGCCGATCATGCTGGCGATAACAAGAAGGTGACCGAACCAGATGGCGGCCCGGAAGAGGCGCTAAAGTGGTACTACGGCCAGCGCAGCTTTGGCCTGGGATACATTCCTAAAGATGCGCTCCGTACTGCGCGTACAAAAATGCTCGCCATGCGCACCCAATCCGGCAAGGGCATGCAAGCGGAATCGGCGGAACCGCAATGGACAATCGTCGGCCCGGACAATATTGGTGGACGTGTCAATACTATTGCCATTCACCCAACCGACCCGAATACCGTTTATATCGGCGCGGCAGAAGGCGGCGTCTGGAAAACGGTGGACGGCGGAACAAGTTGGAGGCCGCTCACCGATAATACGGAATCGCTCGCAATGGGATCGCTTGCGATCGACCCCGAAAATCCAAATACGATTTATGCCGGGACGGGAGAATTATCACTTAATGTCGATGCATATACCGGATATGGGCTGTTTCGATCGACCGATAGCGGGCATACCTGGTCGAATATCGGTCCATCGAATGTAGCTGCGTATTCCCGGATCATCGTAAACCCGAAACATTCGAATATTATTTATGCAGCGATGGGCCATTCCGGCGGCGGGATTATTCGCTCGACCAATGGGGGTGCCTCCTGGCAAACGCTTGCAGATAGTTTGCCGCGGAACGCACAGGTTACCGATATGACCTTCTCGATGAATGGGGATGTCGCGGTGATCTATGCCGCAGTTGCTGCTTCGAACGGAGGAATATTTCGATCGGACGATGGCGGAGACCATTGGCATAATGTCAATCCCGGCTTTACCGAACTGCGGCGTGTCTGTGTCGATGTCGATCCGACCGACTGGCATAATGTTGTTGCGCTTAGTGTAAACTCTGCGGGAAACCTGGAAGGTGTTTATTCTTCCAGCGATGGAGGCAGCTCATGGCAGGAAATCGATCTGGACCTCCTGTCCTCTAACATTTTTAATATTGGCGCTGGAGCACAAGGCTGGTACGATGTCTATATTCGCATGGACCCTTCCGATCCGACACACATGCTTGTTGGCGGTCTTGTAACATGGGAAACGCGCGATGGCGGTGCTAGCTGGTCGAATGTCGGAGGTTCATATTATGATTGGCCCTTGAATGATGGTATTCATCCCGATCAGCATATCGCGGAATTCGCCCCCTCGAATCCGTCCATTGTCTATGTTGGTAACGATGGCGGAGTATTTCTTTCGAACGATGGTGGAGATTCCTACACTTCACAGACATTCCCTATCGCCATTACACAATTTTACGGCATTGGCATCGATCAAACACAAGATGACATGACGTATGGCGGGACGCAGGATAATGGCACGATCAACGGCGCCTCCGATGGAAATTGGTTTGGAATTGCCGGCGGAGATGGGACGTACTCGCTCGTCGATCCGAATCAATCGACACGTATCTATGGTGCGAACCCGCAGGCGTATCCATTCGTAATTAATAATGGCCAATATTCCCAACTGAGCAGCGGCCTCAGCGATTCGATGGCGTGGCTCAATCCATTTGCCTTCGATGTATCGCATAATATTCTCTATTGGGGCGCATCCCTGCTCTGGTATTCTACCAATCAAGGCAACCAGTGGCGGAAAACATCCTTGAAGAGTTTCGGGTCGGTCAGCGGCGGCACAACGATCTCGACGATCGATGCATTTGGCGATGGACAAACGCTACTCGTCGGCACCGCTGGCGGAGTGCTCTCACTAAGCTCGAATAATGGCAAGAACTGGACGAATGTCTCCAAAGGCTTACCGGGCCGATGGATTACCTGGGCTAAATTCAGTCCGTCGTCGAAATCGACCTTCTATGCGTCCTGCTCGGGTTACGGAGCGGGTCACGTTTTTAAAACAATCGATAATGGCGCGAGCTGGACCGACATCAGCACCACGCTTCCGGATGTGCCCGTCAATAGTCTCGCGATCGATCCGGCCAATGCGACCGCGCTATATATTGGAACGGACGTGGGCGTTTTCTTCTCCCCTAACGATGGTGGAGAGTGGATTCCCTACGGTCAGGGCTTGCCGAACGTCGCTGTCGTCTATCTCGATATTCAAAAACAAAATCGCATCCTTCGCGCCGGCACTCACGGGCGCTCGATATGGCAGGTGCCACTGGTAAGTGATATTGCTGGAATTGCATCACCCGTACAACGGACGATCTGGACCATGGGCGATACCGCCTCGATTGTTTGGCATGGCTTCGGTCCTACGGTTTCTATCAAGATCAGTCTCGATGGCGGCACGACCTGGAATAATATTACTACAGCAGTATCTGGTTCATCTCTGCATTTGGACTCTGTAAAATATCCGGCGAGCGAGAATACGCTCGTTCAAATCAGCGATGGCTCACAAACGCTTACTTCTGCACTATTCCAGATCGCGCAGCAAAAAGCGGGCAGCGAAACGAGGACCGTCGCCGAAGTTCCGTTCTATCTATATGATGTTGGTTACGATGGCGACGATAACATACTCTGGGGCACGAACTTCGGTTCTGGCAATACCAAAATCTATAAGATCGATCCCGATAATGGCACCGTACTCGACTCGGTCAATCTTGGCTCCGGTCACGATAATTTGACAGGGATCAAGTATGATCCGACCACAAAACATCTGTGGATTCATCAGGTCACAACTCTTTCAACACCGTGCAGTTGGACTTCGAAAATTTTCGAAGTGACCACAACGGGAACGGTCGTCCAGAGCCACGATGCCGAGGCTTCTTATGGGACCGGCGTATTGGTTCGGAACGGCGTTCTGTATGATGTCGATCGGCAATTGAACGAAATTCCAGAATTGCCCGTCAGCACCTTTGATTTTAATACATACAATCCACTTAACTTCAGCGATACGCGCAGCGCCGTCTATGGGCCGCGTGGGCTGGCCTTCGATTCAAAATTAAATGTCTTCCTGCTTGCCTATACCGATTTTGAGGGCGATTGCAGCGCGAATACGGCCACGCTCGACGCGAGCTACGTGCTGTATCTCGATTCCTCGGATGGACACGAACTCGATGCATATACGATCACCGAAGGCGAATCCCAAGGCGTAAATATTCGCGGCATGGAGTACGATCCTCGCGGAGATGGAAATTCTGCGTGGATCACCACGCTCAACAGCGGCAATTCTTCGAAGCTCGTAAAAATCGCGCTGGCGGATGGACCGCAATATGGTACTTCTCCCACGGGCGGCGTCCAGCAGTCTAAAGGTGTTGCTGCTGGCTATGTCCTCGGGCAAAATTATCCGAATCCATTCAGCCCACAGACGACCGTTCCCTTCACGCTTCCCACGAGCGGCACCGTCGAAATTCGGCTGCTCGATAATCTTGGCCGTATCGTCTATTCCGATGCACGCTTCGAAAGTGCCGGCGACCGCGAACGAGTGCTCGATCTTTCCGCCGTGCCGGCCGGCAATTATATTTATGAATTACGCGTCGATGGCGTGCGTATCGATGCAAAGAAGATGACACTAATAAAGTAAGCTTCGCTGTTATTTGTTTGGATCGGAACAAGCGAGGCTAACCGGCCTCGCTTGTTTTGCTTCCAAGCCCTTCGTCTAACGTACAGCAAAATAGTATTGTGATACTGCGCAATCGACCGAGAGAAGTCGTTCTCATCACGGGCGCCCATGGATTCCTGGGCCAGCACGTTGTACGGTTGTTCCTGGAAGAGTCGAAGTGCGATCTGGTCATTACCGCGCGCGAAAAAGAGACGCTGTTCATGGATATTACCGAGGAACCGCGTGTCCTCTCGTACCATTCGATGGACATTACGCAGCGGTCTTCTGTGCGCGAGATCGTGTCCTCCGCGAAGCCCGATATTATCGTCAATTGCGCGGCGTTCGTGAAAGTCGATGAGGCGGAAGTACAACGCGAAGCAGCATGGCGCACAAATGTTGCTGGCGTAGAGCACCTGGCAGAGGTCGCCCGAAAAGTCGATGCGCGCATCGTACATATCTCCACCGATTTTGTATTCGATGGTAGCCGTGCTCCCTATACCGAAGAAGAGGCACCCCATCCACTTAATTATTACGGGCGCACGAAACTCGCAAGCGAAAATGTACTGCGCACCTCGGGCATAGAGCATACTATCTTTCGGACGTGCCTGCTCTACGGGGCAGCAGAGCATGCCAACGCAAACTATGCGCTTTCGGTAATTATCTCACTCGGGCAAGGACAGCCGATCTATGCGGCGACCGATCTCTACTCTTCGCCGACCCTGGTGGACGACCTCGCGCTTGCCATTGTGCGCGCTGCCGAGCGCAAACGGTTTGGACTCTATCATGTCGCCGGGCCGCAGATGCTGCCGCGCTATGAGTTTGCGCATAAAATCGCCGAAACATTTCGGCTCGATGCAACGCTCATTCAGCCGACTACGATGGCAGACCTTCGCGCGCGGTACACCAAAGAAATGCCACGCGCCGAACGGCCCAACAAAAGCGGACTGGTATCGCTAAAAGCCCAAACTGACCTCGGGCTTCGGTTGTCACGCGTCGAAGATGGCTTGCAAGTTATGGAGCGTGGGATGCACGATCTTGCCGGCGAAGGCGACGCATTTATTTACGAGTAATGTTATATTCTCGGATTAAGATAAAAAGAAATGTATGTTAGATATTAAACTCATTCGCGAAAATCCAGAACTTGTACACAACGCCACTGTCGCGAAGCGGTCGGAGGATGTTGTCGATCGCGTATTGTCGCTCGATCAGGAGCGGCGCGCCATTATTCAACAGGTCGAAGCATTAAAAAGCCGCCGGAATACGGTTTCGGAAGAGATCGCAAAGCTTAAGCGGTCGAAAGAATCTGCCGATACTCAAATCGCAGAGATGAAAGGTGTAAGCGATGAAATTTCACAACTCGATGATAGGCTACGCGAGTGTGAATTGACGCTGGGGCTGATGCTCGACAGCATCCCCAACGTCACGCATCCCTCCGTACCCGCTGGTACCGATGCAAGTAGCAACGTCGAAATAAAACGGTGGACACCCGATGGCGACGAACGTCGCCTCCAAAAGAAGAGCGGCCTGGACCATCTTCAACTCGCCGAACAATATCGCCTCTTCGATTTCAAACGCGGCGCAAAAATAACAGCCGCTGGATTTCCAGTCTATATGGGGCGAGGCGCGCAGCTCGAGCGCGCGTTTATTAATTTCATGCTCGATATTCATACGCGATCCCATGAATACACAGAAGTCCTGCCGCCATTTTTTGTGAATGCCGAATCGCTTCGAGGAACGGGTAACCTTCCGAAGTTTGGCGATCAGGTCTATTATATGCCGGAAGACCAACTCTATGCAATTCCGACTGCCGAAGTGCCGATCACGAATCTTTATCGAGACGAAGTACTTGCTGGCGAGAGCTTACCGATTCTCCATTGCGGATTCAGCGCCTGCTTTCGGCGCGAAGCTGGATCGTATGGCAAGGATACGCGCGGATTTCTCCGTGTCCACGAGTTCAATAAAGTGGAGTTGGTAAAATTTACGACGCCCGAATCCTCCTACGACGAACATGAAAAGTTAACGTCGGACGCTGAGCGTATTCTCGAATTACTCGAACTGCCCTATCGTCGCCTTTTACTATGCACCGGCGATACAAGCTTTTCCAGCGCGAAGACGTACGATCTCGAAGTATGGGCTCCCATCGAAGGCGCGTGGCTCGAAGCATCGAGCTGCTCGAACTTCGAAGACTTTCAGGCGCGGCGCGCAAACATCAGATTCCGCCGGGAGCCAAAAGCCAAACCGGAATATGTGCATACATTAAATGGCTCGGGGCTTGCTACTTCGAGGCTGATGGTCGCATTTTTAGAAACGTATCAGCAGCCCGATGGAACAATACGCATTCCGGAAGTTTTGCATCCGTACTTGCCTTATACAGAGATCAAGTAACATCATGAGTAACTAATAATTATCGAAAGAAACATTCGCACTCATCCCGCGTTACTCTGACTCATTAGTAAAGTTTTATGACCGACGTCTTAGATCAACAAAGTTTTAGATATTCGAACGATGCTTCGCCGCAATTGCTCTGCGAAGATCTGCCCCTAAATGAACTGGCGAAAGAATTTGGCACGCCGCTGTATGTCTATTCGAAACGGCAGATCGTTGAAAATTTCCGGGCGTTCAACTCTACGCTCAAACATTCCGGAAAGGAGCACTACGTCAGTTACGCACTGAAAGCCAATTCGAACATCGAATTGCTCCGCATTCTTGCAGAAGAAGGCTCGGGCGCCGATGTCGTAAGCGCCGGTGAATTGCTTGTGGCACTTGCGGCAGGGTTCTCGCCGGAAAAAATTACGTTTGACGGCACTGGCAAGACCGATCGGGAAATCGAACTTGCACTGAAAGCTAATATCCATGCCTTCAATGTCGAGAGTCTCGACGAACTAAAAGTCATTAACGATATAGCGATCGCTATGGGCGTTCGCGCGAAAGTGTCGATCCGAGTTAATCCGGATGTCGACGCCAAGAGTCACCCGTATATCTCGACCGGACTCAAAGAAAATAAATTTGGCATCGATATGACCGATGCCCGCGAGGCCTTTGTATATGCAACGAGCCATCCGGCTTTGGAAGTCGTCGGCATTCACGTTCATATCGGTTCGCAAATTACATCGCTCGATCCGTTTATCAAAGCGGCCCGTTCGACGGTAAAATTTGTCAATTCGCTTCGGATAAAATCCGGTATCGTTCTCGAACATCTTAATTTCGGGGGTGGTCAGGGTATTCATTATCGCAACGTGGTCCGGCATCCTCTGTTGCCGCCCGACCCGCTTGGCGATGAATCGGAATATGTGCCATCGTTGAGCGAGTTTGTCGGCGCCGTGCTCCCTATTCTCGATCAGACAGGACTAAAAATTATTTTCGAGCCGGGCCGCGCGATCGTAGCGAATGCGTGTGTGTTGCTCGCGACGGTACTCTACACCAAATCGAACAGCCTTAAGAATTTTGTCATTACCGATACTGGAATGACGGAGCTCATTCGTCCGTGCTTGTACGAAGCCTACCATCAGGTCGCTCCGCTGCAATTGAACTCGAACCAGGCACGAAGCGAAGTAGATATTGTCGGTCCAATTTGCGAGACCAGTGATTTCCTCGCGCAGAAACGCGAGATGCCCGATTTAAAACGTGGCGACTCCATTGCTGTGCTCTGCGCGGGCGCGTATGGCTATACACTCGCATCGAACTACAATTTACGGCCTCGCGCCGCAGAAGTGCTTGTCGATGGCAACGACTATCGCTTGATCCGCGAACGGGAAAACATCGAAGATGTCGCCGGTCTTTCGGAGACCGACCTCGCTCAAGTTCGAACGTTGGTTTCATAAAACTATTTTACAAGCATGTATTCGATTGGAATTGTCGGCGCAACGGGTGCTGTGGGGACGGAAATGCTGCGGGTGCTCGAAGATCGGGCATTCCCGGTTTCCGATCTTCATCTTTTTGCCAGCGCAAATTCCATCGGAAAAACGCGATTGTTTCGGGGTAAAGAACTTGCGATAGAAACCCTCGACGAACAAGCTTTCGATACTCTCGATCTGGCGCTCTTTAGCGCCGGAAGCGATATCAGTAAACAATGGCGCAATGCTGCCGAACATGCCCGATGCATCGTCATCGATAATTCCAGCGCGTTTCGGATGGAGCCGGGTGTTCCGCTCGTTATTCCGGAAATCAATGCAAGTGATCTACAGTCTCATCGCGGAATTATTGCCGTCCCCAATTGCTCGACGATCATTCTCCTGATGGCCGTCGCACCGCTTCGTACATTTGGAGCGGTCTCGCGTATAATTGTTTCTACGTATCAAGCCGTGAGCGGTGCCGGGGCCTGGGCCATGCAGGAGTTGGAAGATCAAGCACGGCTATTCTTGCGTGGAGAAGCGATCGAACCGGCGGTGCTTCCCCATCCGATTGCATTCAATCTTTTTTGCCATAATTCCGCGATCAATGAGGAAGGATATAATGGCGAAGAGTGGAAGATGATCCAGGAAACGAAAAAAATTCTACATGATGACCGAATTAAGATAACCGCGACGTGCGTCCGCGTACCTGTGTTCCGCGCCCATTCCGAGAGTATTAATATCGAGTTCGCGCACGATCGTCCATCGATCGAACAAGTTCGCACAGCGCTCTCAAATTTTCCAGGTGTGAAGATAGTGGACGATCGTGCTGGCAACGTATTCCCTATGCCTAAAGACGCTGCAGGCGAATACGATGTCCTCGTCGGACATATTCGCCATGATGTCAGCAATCCCAACGCGATCGATTTGTTCGTAAGTGGCGATCAATTGCTCAAAGGGGCGGCCCTCGATGCCGTGCAAATCGCGGAATCACTCGTCCATCAAGGTCTCCTTCGTCCTAAGCGTAAACCGGC
>DASZLH010000251.1:0-6043 GCA_035552495.1 Kapaibacterium sp. (SeqCode)
TATTTCACATTATCGCCAGCATTTCCGAGGTAGTGTACAACATCTGCATCGTTGACTGAAAAATACCAATCGTGCGAGCCAGAACCCATGCAGTAGCGGAAAGTATAAAATCGAAAGCCTGTCGAGTCCGAAACGAAAACATCGCTCAAGCACCACCCGCCGGTTCCAACCCCTCGGGCTGCAATACGGAGATTAGGATAACTATGTTGCATTTCGTCACCAAGAGCAATGGCATTGCATGCAATCGGAGACCATAGCAATTTTCTGTCACCTCCTGGTTGTAAATGAAAGTTCATCTGAAGCTGCAAAAGAGTACTATCCGGGACAAGTTCAGTATCAATCGAATTAAAAACAGTTATAAAATGGATCTCTGGTCTGAAAGGATAAAACAGAAAGATTGAATCACGAGCTGAAATGCTTCTTGCATTATAAAGATTTGCGAGATCCTTATAATAGCATTGAATTCGGGGTTCGGGAATTGTGATCGAATCAATAAAGGAACTGTCGTTTGCAATGGCCTCATTTAAGGCGAGTCGCGCAGCATCGTCCCATAATGTGTCTCGCATTCCTTGCGATATATTTGCATCGACAGACGGCGAGTGCCCATTAAATGTAGTAACAGAATCAGAGCAACCGAACCCGATAGTAATAAGGAGAAGTATCAAGATTGGAGCAGCGTGTCGCATAAGAGTAAAATTGGTAAATTCAAGCAGTCTCTTCTCGGCATCTCAATACGATTCCGACTCGTTCGGAAACCGTCCGTGCTTGATGTCATCATCGAACTGATGGACCGCTTCGCGGATGGTATCGGCAAGCGTAGCATAGCGGCGGACGAAGCGAGGATGAAATTCCTCGGTTAAACCGAGCAGATCGTGCATGACGAGGACTTGTCCATCGCAGTGCGGTCCGGCTCCGATACCGATTGTTGAAACACTCAGCATTTCTGTCACTTCCTTTGCCAGATCAGCCGGGACTTTTTCGAGCACGATAGCGAAGACTCCGGCCTCTTCAAGCGCTTTCGCATCGCGTTTGATTCGTTCGGCTTCGTCCTGGGATTTGCCGCGAGTTCGGTAGCTTCCAAATTGATGAATGGACTGTGGGGTGAGCCCAAGGTGTCCTATTACCGGAATGCCAGCCTGGCTCATCATACGGACAAGACCGGATAGGCGTTCGCCGCCTTCGATCTTGACTGCTCCGGCTCCGGTTTCTTTCATGATGCGTCCAGCATTCCGAAAGCCCTCTTCAGCATTGACCTGATAGCTCATGAACGGCATGTCGCAAATGACCATCGCATGTTCTGTCGCACCGCGCACGACAAGCTTCGCATGATAGATCATTTCATCGAGCGTTACCGGGATCGTAGTCTCATTACCCTGAATCACATTCGAAAGCGAATCGCCGACGAGAATCGTATCGGCTCCGGCATCATCGAAGAGGCGGGCGAAAGTGTAATCGTAGGCCGTTATCATCGTAACTTTCTCGCCACGCGCTTTCATCTCGCGGATCGTGCGTGTCGTGACACGGCGTGTTTCGCGAGGCCCTTCGGGTAGTGTGCTCCGTCCGTTCGATTGTTCTGGTACGCTCTGGTTTATTTTCGATTGCGTTTGGCTCATACAGTTTCTGAAGGTTCGTGTAACCGACTACAAATATGTTGAATAAAACGAGCCTTTACACTATTGGCAGCTTCGAGTGGGGTAATGCAGCGGCCGAATACATCGCTAAAAGTCGCCGTTTCGCTTTCAAGGAGGCGGAGCATTCGAGCACGCTCGTCCGGTGAAAGGGTGAGTAAATTGGGTAAGCGAAGATGTTCATGCGAAAGCAAAATAGAGCCATGTTGCAACAGAACATCCCCAAAGCGCCGCTGTGCAGAGCCAATCACCTTTCTGCCCATATAGGTTACTTCATGCCGGGCAGTGCTCGCAAAGCAGGCAGCGTTGGTAAGTGTTCCGGATTGATAATTACTTCGGAAATTTGCGGATGATGATCGTCCGGTGATTTGCATATTTTGAAATTCCGGTCCCAGCCCTTCGAGCGATGCAAGCAGCGCCTCGACGATCCGGTTATGCGCTGCATAGATGCTCTGTTCGGGAGGAGTGCGCATAATTACTGCGTAGGTCAATTCTTCCGCGTGGAGAACGGCGCGGCCACCTGTCGGACGCCGAACGACATCAATGCCGGCAGTCTTACATGCCGCCAGATCGACCGATTCCAACTTTTGCTGATATCCGATCGAAACTGCAAACGGCGACCAGGAGTATAACCGGAGAACATTCGGAAGGTCCGGTTGGGCAATGCGCTCGAGGGCAAGATCTTCATCGCAGTGCATAAGGTGCGCGCCGGGCATTTCAAAATCCTCTTCGATTCGCCATTCGGAATTCGAATTGCCGGGACGAGAATGCTGTTGGACTGTTATCACGATGTATGGAAACGACTACGGAAGCTGAAAAGTCGCTGGTAATTGGTAGTGACCCGGCAAGGGGACCTGGAAGCTCGCTCCGCACGAAACTTCGCATAGGACATCTAGTCCGATTAAAATTGCTCGATCGTTATGTCCTGCGACAATTCTTTTTAGCGACCCTGGTTTCGATTGTGGGCTTTATCGTGATCTATATTGCGGTCGATTTAATGGAGAAACTCGATAAGTTTCTCGATAAGCAGGTCCCCTTTACGATCGTCGTCGAGTATTACATTAATTTTACCCCTCAGATCATCGCTCTGATTTTGCCGGTCGGCCTTTTGCTCGGGTCGCTGTTCGCAACCGGACGAATGTCCGTACAGAACGAGATCGTCGCCATGCGTTCGGCGGGTATTTCTTTGTATCGGCTGATGGCTCCATTCGTCATCGCGTCAGCGATCATAAGCGTAGGTTCGATTTATTTCGACGGATGGGTGCTCCCGAAAGCGAATGCCCGGGTCGAGGAAATCATTCGCGATTATGTGAAGGAAGACCTCATCTCGAACTCGGAGTTCAATATGTACTTGCAGGACTCGCCAACGACGATCGTATCGATGTCCGATTACTCGCTGGGGCAAGCGCGTGCCAATCGTGTTTCGGTGGAGGATTTCGACCCAAGGGATGTAACACGGCTCGTTTCGCGAATCGATGCATCGCTCATGATGTGGGACTCGACCAAACGAGAATGGTACCTGCAAGGGGCTACCGAGCGTCGATTTGCAAGCGATACTTCTGCTGAAATCGTGCAGAAACTTACTCCTCAACAAAGCTACATGCACTTTACCTTCACTCCAGCAGAACTGCATGAACGCCTGCTTAAAATGGATGAAATGACAAATTCCGAACTCGCACGGCGTATCGACCAGAAACGCCGGTCGGGGCAGGATGTCGCACAGGACCTCGTCGATTATTCCAGCCGTTACGCCATGGCCTTTACATCGCTCATTGTCGTGCTCTTCGGCGTCCCATTCGCATCGAGAAAAAAGCGCGGCGGTTTGAGTTTCGAATTTTCAATTGCGATTGCAATTGCATTCGTATTCCTGACATTCACGAAAATATCGCAGACGTTCGGCTATACCGGGCAGGTCCCGCCACTACTGACGGCGTGGCTTGCCGATGGCCTCTTCCTATTGGGAGCAACCATAGTAATTTGGAAAGCACAGAAATGATTTTAACGGGTCAGTATAAACTTTGTACTTATAATCCCATTACTCGATGCCATGCGGACGAAGTAAACTCCTTCCGAAAATGAAGCAGCGTTTACGTGATAGCTATATGTACCCGGTAATAAGTCCGCGTTGGCAATAACTTCAACCTCGCGTCCGGCTATATCGATAATAGAAATACGCTCGGCCGAGAAAGACGCCTGCGATAGTGTAATGTCAATAAAATTGCCGTTCTGGATTGCTTTTAGACGCGAAGCAGATTGTTCGCTGATATTGCGAACTCCGGAAACCGTTACGTTCACTCCCTGCATGACACCTTCACTTTCATTCACGAATGATCCACTGGCGGTCGGTGTAATTCCTGCCGCGCGCACGAAATAAATATTGCTATCATTCATGGGTGAGGCATCGGTAAAGGAGGGTGAAGTCACAAGCGCTGTGTTGATCTTTGTGAATGTGCCTGCGCTCGATGATGAGCGATAAATATTATATCCCGGAACAGCAATGGTTGGAGGAGCCCATGTAAGTTTAACCGCATTACCTACAATACTTGCCGATAGCGCGCTCGGTGGGTCCGAGAGATATTGCATTCGAAGCGTAGGGTCGCCCATTAGCGCTACGTGAACACCCTCTATAGATGGAGTAACAACATAATCACTAATAAGGAGGAAGTGTTTATAATCGGACGAGTATTCAAATCCTCCAGTGACGCTCTGGGATAGCTTGGCACAATAGCCAAACGTGCCACCAATCCCAAGCGGATGGAAAAACCATGCAGGACGACCAGCCCAACAGCTTTCGAGCGCGTAATCGGTACCCAGCGGAGCTTTGGTCAGTGCATCAGGCCGGTCCCAATCGCCAAAGAAGCTTCCAAAGAGCATATAGAATATGGCCTTTGCACCAGGAGAAACAAACTGCGTAGTCACTCCAACGCCATTGCAACTCGCCCAACTTCCCGCGCCACAGCCATACGCCCAAAGATATTCAGCAGTATCGAGATAGCCGAACCAATCGTTTGCCGTGCTGACGGTTTTGAAATCCGTTACATTCGAAATTCCGACCAGAGGCGGAAAATTTCTCCAGCCGTTGCTGGCGGGGACGTCCCAACTTCTTGGAGCATTTTCTCCAATAATTCCAAAATTATCGTCGATTAGCGCACGAGTAGGAGCTTTCATTCCACCGTTACGGAAGGCATGATCTCGGTTTAAATAATTGCGTAGTAGTTCCGTATCGCTCAAGGGAAAGCTTGGAAGTCCATACAAGTCCACACGTCCTACTTCGAGGTCCATTTGCACTTCGATCGCACTTTGATCGAATTTGCCATCGCCGATTCCATTCCAATTGCGCGGATCCTGGCCGGTGGAATCGCTTACCGAGACATCGGACCAGGACGTGCCGAAATTTCCATAGTATACATCTGCGGGCCACGCTCCCTGATGATTTCCATTGCCTGGAGTATGTCCATCGGGAGC
This sequence comes from Kapaibacterium sp. (SeqCode), assembly GCA_035552495.1. GTDB lineage: Bacteria > Bacteroidota > Ignavibacteria > Palsa-1295 > Palsa-1295 > PALSA-1295. Next base: position 5,094 of record DASZLH010000251.1, read on the forward strand.
AAGGTCACCGGAATATGGGACAGGCACATGCCCCAGCAGGAAGACGGTCTGCACGGTGTTATCATTATTGTAATCGTTGTAGATCGAATCTTGTATCGATGTTACGGCATCGGTGCGTGTTACGTCGTGACGAATCACATGACGTCCTTCCAGTGTGAGGTCGGTAACAAGACGGTCGATTTCGTTCTTCAATGCTACTGCGTATGTTTTATCTACAATGAGTATAACCGTACTGGGGTCAGGCGGATTAACGGCGATCCCGGCTGCAATAAAACCCTGCGCAGCATACACCGAATCGGTTTTAGTGGAATCAAGAATCTTATATTCGTAGCCTATACCGATCTGTGCATCGGCATCGAGATAGGATGTATCCGCACCAGGAAGAGTCTTAATCAAATTCCAGGTATTATCTCCAAGTATTCTTCGGGAGATGTAATAATGTTGCGCCCGGCTGTCGGATTTCCAATGCAGGAGGAGTTCAGGTGGAGTGAGTTGCGCGCTTGCCTCGACTTGTACAACGAAATCGGCAGGGACGGACTGTGCATTCGCTATACTCGCGATCGTAATGGCAGCAACGGTCAATAATACTAAATAGGTAATTTTCATAAGGTTATTAATTAGTCACTTCGGAACGGCGCACTTCATACAGCGATTCAATCGTATCAGCATAACGCCACTCGACTTCTTTCCGTTTGATCTTAAGTGTCGGGGTTAGCATTCCGTTTTCCACGCTGAAAGCCTCGGGCAATAATACAAATTTCCTCACTCGTTCAAATGTCGCAAGTTCTTTTTGGTAACGATCGATCTCGACTTGGATAGTATTCAGCACTTCGGAATTCCGAACAAGGTCATTGGATGGCAACGGCTGGTCTCCTCGATCGAGAAATGCCGTGCGAAAGGCCTCAAAATCGGGTACAATCAGCGCAGTACAATACTGTCGCTTATCGCCG
>DASZLH010000252.1:0-6047 GCA_035552495.1 Kapaibacterium sp. (SeqCode)
TGAATAACAGCAGGCAATGTCAATAAAAATAGCGCAATAGAAATGCGAACGCACGACATGACACTCATAAGCGGGATTTATAGATAAAGATAGAAGCTTCGGATACAAAACTCCGGTATTGCTTCAAAGTTACAGTCACAGAAAGCAAAGTTACGCATACCGCTTGTGCTCGGCCACGAGATCAGGTATTTAAAATTACCCTAAATTTGTCAAAAAATAATTCGAACTGGCTGTAACTTTTGGCAGCCGCAGGAGTTCTTGTAAGGGAGATGTTTAGATGTAATTGAGGACATTCTGAAGTCTTCGATTCACGTTTCCTTCGTTTTTTTAAGATTTCCTTCGTTTTTTCACGTTTCCTTCGTTTTTCACGTTCCCCTCATTTTCTGTGTTTCCTTCATTTCATCTTCGCCAGATTCGTTTTTTTAATTACTTTCATGACTATGGCAACGTCCCGCTTGGTGCATCTTCGTAACGTTCGTTCACAGGCCGCAATGTTATTTGCGGGCCTATTCTCTTTAGCACTATTTCCGGCTTGTCAGCAATCGCAGACGGATATTAATATGCCACCTGCAGCGCAGAACACGATGGTCGTTCCAGTGGATTTTCCGCAGCCGTCGGTGCCAACCGATAATCCGATCAATGCGGCAAAAATCGATCTTGGACGCCATCTTTTTTACGAGGTGCGGCTCAGCCGGGATAATGCTCATGCCTGTGCAAGCTGCCATCAGCCCTCTGCAAGTTTCAGCGATTTCCAAAAGCCGCTGAGCATCGGCATTTTCAACGAACGCGGTTCCAGGAATGCACCAGCGCTGATCAACATCGCATACGATACGTCGCTATTTTGGGACGGTCGGGCAACGACGCTCGAACAGCAGGCCGTCGCGCCTATTCTCAATCCGCTCGAACTCGGAAGCGACTCGGAAACCGTGGTTGCCAATATCGCTTCCGACGGACTATATAAGAAGATGTTCGCTAATGCCTTCGGTAATGGTACCATTACCATGACCCGCATCGCGCAGGCCATTGCGACTTTCGAGCGCACGTTTATCAGCGGGTCGAGTGCATACGATCAATTCAATCGCGGCGATTCCAGCGCGCTTTCCGGCGATGCCCAGCGCGGACTTACACTCTTTCTTAGTAAAGAAGTCAATTGTGTTGGATGTCATACGGGGTTTAACTTTACCGATAACACTTATCATTCGACGGGCCTCGATTTCGAGTATGCCGATATTGGACGCGAAGATGTAACGAGCCGGCAATCGGATAACGGGAAATTCCGGACGCCGACGCTCCGGAATATCGCATTGACATCTCCTTACATGCACGATGGCCGTTTTACCACGCTCGAACAAGTGCTGGCACACTACAATCAGGGTGGAATGCACAACTCGACGCAGGATTCGCTGGTCCGCCCGCTTCATCTGACCGATCAGCAGATCGGAGATATTATCGCATTCCTGAACAGCCTCACCGATAAGGCATTTACGACTCGAAAAGACTTCGCGAATCCGAATCCATAGATTTCTCGGAACGGTAAAAAATTAAGCTACTAATAAATAAAGCCGCTATTAATAGCGGCTTTATTTATTCGAGTCTAAAATAACTATGCTCGTTGTTCGACGGGGCGCCATGCGCAATCGACCGGGCCGGTGTATTCCGCCATCGGACGGATGATACGGTTGTGCGCGTATTGCTCAAGCAAGTGCGCCACCCAGCCCGAAACGCGGCTAATCGCGAAGATCGGCGTGTACAGATCGAGCGGAATGCCCATAAGATAATAGGTGCTCGCCGAATAGAAATCGACGTTCGAATAGAGCTTCTTCTCCTGAAGAATAAATTGCTCGATCGTGCGGGACATTTCGTACCATTGGGTTTGTCCGGTGCGCTTACCCATTGCTTCCGAAAATTTCCGAAGATGGGTCGCACGAGGATCTTCGGTGCGATAGACGCGGTGTCCGAAGCCCATGATCTTCTCTTTGCGCGCGAGTGCATCGGTCGTCCATTCTTTTGCCTTTGTCGGATCGCCAACGCGAAGCAGCATACGCATGACTTGCTCGTTTGCGCCACCGTGAAGCGGTCCCTTCAGGGCGCCGATCGCGCCGGTAACGGCTGAGTACATATCCGAAAGTGTTGCGGCAATGCAGCGTCCCGTAAAGGTCGAAGCATTGAACTCATGGTCCGCATGAAGCGTGAGAGCGGAGTCGAACATTTTGACGATGTCGGCGTCCTGTTCTTTACCGAGCAAAAGATAGAGAAAATTCGCGGCATGTCCTAGCTCATCGTTGGGCTTGAGGAACGGGCGTCCGTTTCGAGCGGCATCGTAATACGCAACGATAAGCGGAAGCATGGCGATCAATTTGATGCCTTTTTCGATATTCGCTTCGCGCGACATATCTTCGGCTTTGGCATCGTAGAGTCCCCCTTCGCTGACGAGTGTGCGAAGTGCGGCCATCGGATGAATATTTTTCGGCAACCGCTTCAGATGTTCTGTAACCTCATTTGGCAGCTTGCGGGCCTCGACCAACTGCTCGTTAAATGCATTCAGCTCGTCTTGATTTGGCAATTTCCCGTAGAGCAAAAGGTAAACCGTTTCTTCGAATGTACCTTTCACGAGATCGTGAATATCATAGCCGCGATATGCGAGGATACCACGCTTGCCATCCAAGAAACAAATCTCGCTGACTCCGGCGACTACATCTTCGAGTCCTGCCTTTCCTGCCGTAGGTTTGGGAGCGCCATTGGGGGTTGCGGCGTCTTTAGGCGTGCTTACTACTTCCGCGTGTTCCTGTGCCATCGTCGAAAAAATTAAGAGGATACCATTACGTTAGAGAAGAGAAACGGTAAATCTTGAATCCACAATAGAATCTCCCGTTTTCCGTGCCCTCAAAACAGAATACTCTGAGAAAAATTTCATTATTACTTGTTCGATTTTGAATATTACACGTTCGGAGCAGAATAGTATTAATTCGGAATAGAATGATAAATTCTTCATGGGGTTTCGATTAAACTTTCCTCACTGCCCGGCGTTCTTAAAGCGATCGATCACCTCGCTGTCTCTCTACGATTGTTTTTTGAACTTAATAGCTGACCATTATGAAAACTTGTATACGAATTGCAGTAGCAGCATTCTTTGGAATGACCCTTTTGTCGCATGACGCCTTTTCGCAGCGCTGTGTGCCGAACGCCGAGGGTGGGTTTTACTCTGGTCGTGGTGCAATCGGAGCCTGGGGTAATCACGGCGGAGGTGAGCGGTTCGTGGCCCGAAGATTTCTCAACGATGCCTCGTTCCGCGATAGCCTCGAAGCGAACATAAGCGCGAATGACAAACAGACAATCGAAAAAGATGTCGAGCAGATCAAGAGCGACATTGCAACGCTCAAAAGCTATCGGAATGAATTTAAGACGGCACGGACTACGCACGACACGGCGACATTACACCAGTTGTTTTCAACGGCCCGGCCCATTTTTCAACAGATTCGCACGGACCGAAAAGCCATCATGGACTTACTCCGGCAATACAAAAATGCTTCGGTCGTGCAGCCGGTCTATCCGAATCCGGTGCGTATCGGTTCGACCGCAGCCACCATTTCCTACACGCTCAAGACCGAATCGAATGTGACGATCGCGATGACGGACGCGAGTGGACGAATCGTGCAGGAAATCACTAATGGCGTCGAAGGGGCGGGAGACCATACCGTATCCATCGGACCCAATTTAACAAAGCCCGGTGTGTATTACGTAACGATTCAAACCGGATCTACGAAGACGACGCAGAAATTAGTCGCAGTAGAGTAGCATTAGTACTTAGGACTTAGTACTTAGGACTTCAGGACTCCGACCCCCATCGTTCTACAATGGGGAATCGAATGATGACCTCGGTTCCTTTTCCGAGTTCACTCGAAAGTTCGATTTCTCCTCCCATGAGTTTGATATATCCTCGCGCGAGCGGAAGCCCGAGGCCGGTGCCTTCATACGTCCGGCTCGACCCGGTGCTCGCTTGTTTGAACTTTTCAAATGCCGTATGAAGAAATTCCGGGGACATTCCAATCCCGGAATCTCGAACGCACAGGATAGCCCACTCTTCCATCCGGCCCTGTGAAGAGATGCGAGATTCTTCGGTTAGGATGATATGAATGGAACCCTGATGGGTAAATTTGAGAGCGTTGCTCGCAATCTTATCGAAGGCTTTTTGAAATCGCGTGCGGTCTAACAGTACAACCGCGGTGCGTTTGCGAATGTCAACGACGAGTGAGAGATCGCAGGCATTCACGGCGTCTTCGATGGCTTCGGCCGCTACTATCGTTTCCTCGGATAAGAGCATAGGATAGAGGACCGTCCCACCCGGGCTCGATTCCAGCGCCGCAAGTTCGATGATCGAAGTCAACGTGGAAAGTAACCGTTTTCCACTTCGATGAATGCTATAGGAATATTCGCGCAGGTGCTCGTCGTTCAATTCTTCCGAGAGCACGCTGCTAAATCCGAGGATCGAATGGAGCGGAGTGCGTAGTTCGTGGCTGAAATTAGAAAGAATTGTGGACTTGACATTGCTGATTTCCTCCGCTTCGATCTTTGCGATCACCAGTGCCTTTTCGACTTCTTTTCGTTCGGTAATATCGGTGATAAATGCAATCACTGCAGGCTCATCATCCAGCGAAACAGCGGTGACACCGACGGAGACCGGAATATGATGACCTTCCTTGTGCAATAATTCTGTTTCGAACGAATGCCGTAAAAGTTTTCCATCTCGAAACTGCTCCCATAAGTTTTTAATGGTACCCCATGCATCTCTGGGCAAAAACCGAACGATGGGGCGCTCGATCACTTCTTCCAATGTCCGGCCGCACATAACGTGAGCTGCTTCATTGACATACAGTATCATTGGAATCCCGCCACGATTGACTAAAATGGCGAGTCCGATTCCTGCGACGTCTGCCGCCTCGACGATCGCTTGGTACCGCTTTTGTGCTGCATGCCGCTCGGTTACATCGACCATGACGCCAATCGTGCCGCTCCGGCCATCTTCATACGACACGGCAGTAATTTGGTCCTCGAGCCAGACATATTCGCCCGAGCGCTTTCGGACTCGGAATTGCGAAACGAACACTCCGAGGCGTCCGCGTTCGGTCCATTTTGCGAGCCCCTGGAGATGCGTCTGGTGGTCGCTCGGATGGATCAGCGAGGGGAATGTGCTACGTTCACGCGTCAATTCGTTTGCGGAATATCCAAGCAGCTTCTCGATGTTATTCGAAATATATTCGCGCCCTCCGCCGGTCTCGTATAATATCACATGGGGGAGTTGATCGAGTAAAGTTTCGAGTCTTCGTTCGGTTTTTCGAAGCTCTTCTTCCATCGAGAGCATGGCGGGCGCCATGCTGGAAGCCGTAGCCGAATCCTCCGATGCCGGAATATGCAGACTGGAAAACAACCGAGCAAACCATTTCATGGGACGAGCACTATGTAAAAAATCGTTGGCCGTGTTGCAACAAGTTAAACTCGATATCCTAAACCCTCGCGTTTCTCGCGTCGTTTCCGCGACCGGCTTCGAAACCATTCAATGATGGGTGGCAAACTCGAAAGCACGATCACAATGCCAATGACGAGATAGAGGTAATCTCCGATATTCGTTACCGTCTCACCCAGCAACATCCCCAGCAGCAATCCGGCAAAAATCCAGACAAGACCGCCGACAATATTGAAGATCGTAAACTTACGGGCATCCATGCGGGCTGCTCCGGCAACGACCGGCACGAACGTTCGAACAATGGGAATAAACCGCGCGAGGACGATCGTCTTACCTCCATGTTTTTCGTAAAATTCATGCGTTCGAAGTAAATGTTCGCGTTTGAAGAAACGCGAGTTGGGACGTTGGTACAGTTTTTCGCCTGCCTTTTTTCCGATAAAATATCCGACGGACTCCCCGAGGATCGCGGCAACCGTGAGCGCGAGCGCGAGCGGAAGAAAGCCGATCGAAACGCGGTGCGAGCCGATGAGAATGCCGGCAGTGATGAGCAGCGAATCTCCCGGAAGAAAAAATCCGGCGAGGATGC
>DASZLH010000253.1:0-7950 GCA_035552495.1 Kapaibacterium sp. (SeqCode)
CTCGGATGTGTTATCAAAGGCGAGACAGCACATTTCGAGCACGTCAGCAATATAGCGATGAATGGGATCGCCAGTGTCGCGCTGGAATTTGGAATTCCGGTAACCTGCGGGATTCTGACCACGTACAATCTCGAACAGGCACTCGCGCGTGCCGGCGAGGACGAAGACAATAAAGGAAGCGAAGCCGCATTGACCGCCGTCGAAACTGCAAACCTGCTGCGCGATCTTGATAATAATTCTCCAGTATATTTTTAATGATATTACATCATCGTGCATCGCTTGCTCTGTTTTCGCTGCTAATTGCAGCGAATGTTCTCGCTCAACCGCTGAAGCCGGGAGAGTGGCGAACATATACTTCGATGCGAGACGTCACTGCTCTTGCTCTTAGTTCGGATTCGACACATGTATGGGTTGCAACGACAGGTGGGGCATTTCGTGTAAATATTCGGGACACGACCGAACCGCTCCTTGCCGTGCGGACGAACGATGGGTTGACGGAGAACAATCTTACCGCGATAGCTTCAGACCAAAATGGAAATATTTTTTTTGGAGGAAGCACCGGCGGATTCGATGTATGGAATTCGGCGACCGGGTCGGTCCAGAAACTCGGAGGGGATATTCGCAATTCGACGTATCCGGTTAAAACGATCAACTCCATTGCAATAGGAGGCGATACGATCTTTCTCGCCACGGGCTTTGGTATCAGCACATTCATTTTTAACGATCCCGGATATTTTGGCGTGACTGTCAATCATATTGGCTCGTTCAATCCGCAGGATAGCGTTCGCCAGGTTATTATTGCCGATGGGACGATCTACGCTGCAATGCCGGAAGGACTTGCGTATGCACGGCTCTCCTCCGACCTCGGTAATGGAGGAAACTGGACAACCTTGCCGGATACGGTGCCAGTCGTCGCGCTTGCTCATTTCGATGGAAAGATTTTCTTCGGTACGCCGAACGGTCTGTTCCAACTTTCGGCCGATACCTTTATATCGGTGCCAGTCCCTGGCGTAGCGGTCATCGACCGCCTCTCGGCTTCTACCGATAGTCTTTATATTTTAGATATTTCGGGTACCATCTATTCCACGCACGATTTCCAGAATTTTAGCGTGCAATCTCTTGCTGATACCATTGGCAGTTCTGTCACGGCCATGCTGCCCGGTGTTTCGAGTCCTGCCGAATCGCTGATTGTCGGATCGTCGTCCAACGGAGTTTCGATTTTCGAGCGCGGGCAGTTGTATTCGAATTTCTTTCCTCAGGGTCCGGTCAATAATTATGTATTCAATCTTAATTTTTCCTCGTCGACCGGAATACTTTACGGAGTAAATCTCCTCGATGGTTTCGAATTATTTCATCCAGATGGCGATAACTGGCAGACATATCCACAAGGAGTCGGAATAGGAAATGTGAGTTACCGATACGTCTTTTATGATTCTATCCGCATGGTAACGTGGTTTAGCACGCATGGTAACGGTCTGATCCGAGTCAGCAATTTGGGATCGCCAACTCAAACATGGAATATTATTGACAACCCAAATGGTGGCCTCCCTTCAACGAAGGGTGCAAACTATATTGTCGCGGGATCGGGGGGGCTAACTACTAAAGGAGACTTCATGGTGACGACCTGGGCGCAGAACCTCCAGGGGCTTTCCATCACCTCCGATGGCACACAGTTTACAGATTACCGCCTTGCGACGAATTCGAGCGATCCGGCCGGACTCGGACAGTCGTTCGGCTGCGTCACGCAGGATATCGATGGGAATTTTTGGGTCGGGACCGAGCGCGAAGTTACGCCCGCTCCTTATGGAGTTTTTTGGGTCCGCGCATCGGACCATGCTTTCGGCAGTATCGAAGGAGGCGCCGGCGGATTGCTCGCCAATCCTGTGGTCAATGCGATCCTAGTCGATCAAGACGATGAAGTCTGGTGCGGGACCGAAGGCGGTGTACAAATTATTTCGAATCCCTACGCGATTAACGATCCAAATCCAAAGTTCTCCGTTCGTACAGTGCCGCTCCTGACCAACCAATTAGTGCATACCATGGCCGTCGATGGTGTTGGCAATAAATGGATTGGTACGGAGAATGGCATTTTTGTCGTTTCTCCCGATGGTACCGATTCCATTGCGCGTTATTCGACGGATAATTCTCCGCTCGTCGATAACACAGTCCTTTCGATCGCCATGGATCTGGAGCGCGGCGAAGCGTATGCCGCCACGCCATCGGGAATTTCGAGGTTCAGCACTATTTTTAAACAGGGTAAGCCTGACTATACCAATATTCGCGTGTATCCTAATCCCGTCGTGCAGTCTTCTGATTTCGCTCCGCAGATTTATATAGACGGGCTCGTAGCCGGTTCCACCGTAAAGATATTCACACTGAATATGAAGCTCGTTGCCACAGTCGATGGTTCGGCGTTGGGTTCGACCGTTCCCTGGAACGGTCGGGATGATTTGGGTCGTCAGATCCCAAGTGGGATATATCTCGTTACCGCGACTTCACCGCAATCCGGACAAAACGGCGAAGCAAAAGTGGTGATCGTTCGTAAACCTTGATCGTGCAAGTATGATACAACTGTTCGTCCACTGAATACTTTTTCTCTCTCCGGGATAAAATAACTCGCATTCTTGTGTTACGTCTCTATGCCGACTTACGAATACCGCTGCCGCTACTGTCACGAATTAGTAGAAGCGTTTCAGCGCATGAGCGATGCGCCGCTAATACATTGCCCACATTGCAATAAAGAAGGACTTGAACGGATTGTCTCCGGTGGCGCTGGAGTAATTTATAAAGGCGAGGGCTGGTACGTCACCGACTACTCCAAGAAATCTTCCGGCGGGAAAGAATCGGAGAGCACGCAATCGAACTCGGGGAAGGGAGAAACAAAAGTAGACTCGACCAAAGAGAGTACGACCACTTCTAAAGTGGAAACGAGCGACACTACCTCTGTTGCCCCTCCTGCAAATCCAGCGCCTTCCAAGTCCTCAGAAGGAAAGAATGCGAAGGATTAATTCTTCTGAAAGTCGTTCAGCGGTTTCCCCGAAGGATACTCGAGCCCAAGTTCACGATAGAGATCGGCAAGATTACGGCTATTATAATCTTTTCGCGTGATTCTCTTACCTGTTCGTGAGAGACGATTGAGTTCTTTTACTTTATCTTCCTGTGCGCGCTCGAATCCTTGTGTGAGCGCAGACTCCATTTTCTCTTTTAACGATTCACCCATTCTTGTTCCTTTTGCTTCTTCATGTTCGGTCCGTCGCGCCATTTCAAAGGGCGTGAGCCGGTTGGAAGGTTTCCTATTTTCCTTGCCCGGCCTTATCAGGTCATTATTACGGCTGCGGTTTTCTGGCATAGTGTCGATTGAGGACGCTTGTATCTCGAAGATGAATATTGAGATACCTCTGTACCAAGGCAAGTCGAGCGCGAAAACGTCTCATACTTAGTGAAGGTTTCGCCTTGCTTGGTTTGTGAACAAAAATTCGAATGCACCGTGGCCAGAAATGCAGAATTAAAGTATTTGCAGAATCAGAGCGTATCGTCTTCGATTTCCTGCTCGGCGTTCAGTTCTCCAGTATCGGCAACAGTACTATCGCCCTTCACATCTTTCATCAGTCCATATTTACGCATCTTGGTATAGAGGTGCGACCGCTGAATATCCATTGCATCGGCCGTGCGGCTGATATTCCAATTATTCTCTCGCAGTTTTTCTTCGATGTAAATATGCTCGGACCGTTCTTTGAAATCTTGAAATGTTGGAGCTTGCATCGCTTCTTCGAGCGGATGCGAACCCGTTGCAATCAGCGAATATCGATCCGATTCGATCGCCTCGATCCGCCGCATATCGGCCTGCGTAAGAATCACGCTGCGTGAAAGATCTCCCGACGGTGCGGAGCCATCGGATGGGATTTGCGGAGATTGCCCATCGGCAATTGCAGGAGAAGCCACTTGCCGGTCCGACATCGAGAAGGCAAGCCCCAAGCGCTCTACATCTTCGACTTTCACCACATCGCCGGGCACGAGGATCACGATCCGCTCGACGACATTTCGCAATTCCCGAATATTGCCGGTGAATGGAAGGCTCACTAAGAGCTGCATTGCATTGTCATCGAAATGGACCGGCTTGCGGTTCATTTCATTGCAAAATTCTTCTGAGAATGCGCGCACGAGCATCGGCACATCGTCCCGGCGATCGCGAAGAGGCGGTACGAAAATGGGAATGACATTCAGCCGGTGAAATAAATCCTCCCGGAAGCGCCCATGCCGGATTTCCTCCGGTAAATTTTTATTTGTCGCAGCAAGAATTCGCACGTTGACCGGAATCGGCTTACCCGACGAACTGCCGACGCGCTCGAGACGGCCTTCTTCGATCACGCGCAGCATTTTCGCCTGCGCTTCGAGCGACATATCGCCGACTTCATCCAAAAACAGCGTACCTTGGTCGGCCTGCTCGAATTTGCCGATACGCTGCGACACAGCGCCGGTGAACGAGCCTTTTTCGTGGCCGAACAACTCGCTCTCGATCATATCTTTCGGGATCGCCGCGCAATTTACTTCGACGAACGGCTGATCGGCGCGTTTGGAGGAGCGATGAATCGCCCGCGCCACGAGTTCCTTGCCGGTCCCATTTTCTCCGGTGATGAGCACGCGCGCTTCGGTCGGGGCGACGCGATCGATTACCGCGCGGATCGTCCGCATCGCAGCGGAACTACCCAACATGCGCTCTTTGCCTTTGAGGCGCTCCCGCATGATCCGGTTTTCGCTGACGAGTTGCTTTTTCTCCGTCGCATTGCGGACGAGCAGCAGCAGCCGCTGACGATCCGGCGGCTTTTCGACAAAATCGAACGCGCCCCGCTTCGTCGCTTCGACCGCCGTCTCGATCGTCCCGTGGCCGCTGATCATAATCATCGGCACTTCGGGCTTGATTTCCTTCAGCTTTTCGAGCGTTTCCAGGCCGTCCATACCCGGCATTTTTACATCGAGCAGGATGCAGTCGATCGGCCCTTCTGCGTTCTGGGCTATGCGCACTCCCTCGACACCACTTTCCGCCGTTGTAACGGTGTGGTGCTCGTACTCGAAGATCATCGCGAGCGTATCGCGAATCCCGGCTTCGTCGTCGATTATAAGAATATGCGCCATGAAAAACCCCTAACAAACAGCGCGGCAGGAATAGCCGTGAAATCTATCTCATTGCTGAACGTATCCTATCTTCTTAAATTTCCGGAAAACTATTTTTAGCTAAATTATATAGTGCAGTGTCAGTTATAAATTCATGAACTTTGGCGTAGTATATAGACTTACGGGTTTTTGGGAACTCGAATTTCGGAAATTCCTGGGATGCGCTGAAAAAATCTGGAAAACTATTTATCCTAATAAACATACTCCCTAAATTTTATTTTTCCGATTTTCTTGACTTTTGAGAGTTTATTTTGTATATTGAATTTAGTTGATGGTCGTTTTAGTTGTCACTGCCGATCTCGTTGATAGTTTCTGCCGATTAAATCCTAATGATACGAAAAAAAGTTTGACTTCTGCTAACGAAGACTGAACAGTCCTTCGAGGCAGGGTCATAAAAGAAGAGACCGATAGCGTGAACTACCGGTCTCGGATGGACTGCACGCCTTCGCGTTGCGTAGTGTGCAGCCCGTGAGACAAAGCAACGCAGACCCGGCTCGCGAAAGCGGACCGGTTAGTTAAACGATGCGTAGAGCTTTGAATCGAGGGATTGAAAGCTCCACGCGTCATAATTCGTTCATTTTTAATTAACGAACAGTTATGATACACTTAAAAAAGAGGCTTTCATTAGCCGCACTTATTATTGTTTTAAGTTGTGGGCATTCGGTTGCGCAACAGATAGCTCCGCCCACTTCTCCACGCACGCTTTCCTACCAGGGCGTGATTTCCGAGAAGGGAGGTGTAACTAATTTGGCCGGGACGCATTTAGTAACGGTGACGCTTTACTCCGATAACATGGGCACGCAAAAACTCTGGCAAAGCACGATGACGACAACGCTCGATACGAGCGGTGTGTTCAGCACGCTGCTTGGCACGCCGGAGAACCCGCTGCCCGACGCTCAAACAATGGACCGGCCCATCTTCCTCGGCGTCTCGCTCGACGGACAGCCGGAGATGCGCCCGCTCACAACAGTCTCGGCCTCGGCCTACGCGCTGAACGTGGCGGATAATTCGATCACTTCGAATAAAATCGCTGCAGGCGCAGTAACGGCGGATAAGCTGAACATGGACTACGTTTCGTCCATTTCGGTAAATGGCGAAAAGGTAACGACGCCAGGAACGGGATTGAACATCACAGGTGGCAACGGGGTGAATGTTTCGTTTGACCCTGGTACTAACAGCCTCCAATTCCATAGCCAGGGATCTGAGAATAAAGGCAAAGGCAGTGATGGACCTCTAACGACGTATACTCAGATCGCAGTAACAGATGCCGGAGCAACAGCATACACCTCTGGGCCAACCGGGACGACGACGACCGTATTGCATGGCAACGCAAGCGGTCTGCCGAGTTATGGCGCGGTGAATTTAGCTACCGATGTATCGGGAACGCTGCCAATTGCAAATGGTGGCACGGGGGGCACAACGGGATTTTGGCTCCTCGGTGGTAACACAACGAGCTCTGTTCAGGTGCTTGGAACGGTTGCTGCATCAACTGCCCCAAATTGGACTGAGAATATTGCGGGAAAGAGGATTGTTCTTTTTCAGGATGTTAATTTCCTCGGTTCGGATAATATACCGGATATTATCGGAGGCGCATTCGATAATGCCATAGATGAAAGTACCGCAGGCATTGGCCCATCGGGAGGTAACTTCATCGGCGGTGGAGGAAATAATAACTTGGACCAGAACGAAATTTTCTTCTCTCACTTCGCCACAATTGGTGGTGGACTAGGTAACCGCATTAACTTTGAATTCAGCACCGATAGCATCAACAACCTGAAATTTCAGGTCATTGCTGGTGGCGAAAAAAACCATGCCGTACGAAAATGGTCGTCAATAACCGGTGGTCAATTCAATGAAGCGATCGGAGAATATAGCACTATTGGTGGTGGACTCAATAACCTAATCGACACCGTTACAGAATATAGTACTGTCGGAGGTGGAAGGGTAAATTGGATTCATGACTCCTATGGCTTTATTGGTGGCGGCGATACGAACCTCATCGATTTCGGCGCGCCGTATAGCGATATCGGCGGAGGACGACGAAATTATATTCAAGGTCCCTACAGCGCGATTGCCGGCGGCGATAGTAATAGAATCACCGCCATTCAAGCCGATCACAATTTTATCGGCGGAGGCTTGCGGAATATTGAGAATAACCCGAGTTTCGGTGTTATTGGTGGGGGATGGCAGAACTTGCTCGATTACGATGCCTGGGGCAGCTTGATTGGAAGCGGAGACTCGAATATCATTCGATCTCAACTCGGTGTTATCGGGGGCGGGCGCTATAACCTCATTCAATTTACCTGGGACTACGCTTCGACGATTGGGGGCGGCCAGCGCAATACCATATCGAACGGAACCTTCAGCTTTATCGGTGGAGGGGACTCGAATTCGATCAATACTAATTCCGCGACGATTAGCGGTGGATATACCAACACTATCACGAGCGGTGGGCCTTACGCCGCCATTCCTGGTGGCGATAGCCTCAAAGCTCAAAGCTTTGCACAGACCGTGACAGGTTATAACAATAAACCCTTGGGGGCATTTATCGAGGGCATGAAGAATGACTTTGCTTCCAATCCAACACATGCAAACGATCCCCTCTTTATCATCGGCAATGGTAACAACCCTGCGAGTCAATCCAATGCCTTTCAGGTATCGTACGACGGGCACACGACCGTCTTCGATAAGAATGGATCGGGCGGTGCTACGATCGGAGGCGGCTCCAGACCTGCCATTTATGGTTCCACATACCAGGATAACATCGTTTATGCCTGG
>DASZLH010000254.1:0-6946 GCA_035552495.1 Kapaibacterium sp. (SeqCode)
CTCCTTGAGAGCCCGTGAGTATGGTTACCGTATTTTTTTCGAGCCAGGTTCTATAATAGACCACATTGGCGCAACATCGGGTGGACTAATCGATCGAGTCAAAAAACAGGCGCCCAAAAAGAATTGCAATGAATACACTACCAAGGTTGTGCATAATTTCATGGTATTCGCGAGATTATACCGACCTTTACGAATCCCTTTCCTGATATTATATTACCTGGCCGGAAGTTTCTATCTTTCAATGAAGCAGCGGAAGAATTGCATGAAATATTTTGTAAAAGGTCTTATTGGGGGGCTGACGAAACGATTCGTCCCCGTCATTCCATATAAGAATTTCTAAGACTGCTCATTTGAATCTAATCTTCTTAGCCTCATTCTAATGATAACGCCCGCGCAATTCTACCAGCGATTCCGCAGAGGGGTCGGCACTATATTTCATGCGCTTGAAGCGATCCTTCGAATTTTAGATTCCGACTTGGCGCTGCGAGTTCGATTGAAAATTGTTCGATCATGGGCATCGATTAACCGTGCAAAGTTCAAGCACCCTGATCGTACTGTTGCGGTAATGGGATTCGACGTATCGTATGCCCAAAGAATTTTGCTTGCCTATCTTTTTCGAGAGATTTTTATTGAAGGCTGCTATTTATTTCAGACTGACAATAAGCACCCCAGGATAGTAGACTGCGGAAGTAATATCGGCATGTCTATTCTCTTTTTCAAGTCAATTTATCCTAATGCACGAATTATCGGTTTCGAGCCGGATCCGTCAACATTCGAGAAGCTCAAGTCCAACATTGAACGCAATGCTCTTATGGATGTAACGGTCTATCCGTTTGCATTGAGTGACAACGACGGTGCTATCGACTTTTACCACAATGAGAAGGATGCTGGATCGCTTGTGATGAGCGTTCATAAAGAGCGTATTGCTGGACAGAAAATCATTGTTCCGTCTCGCAAGCTTTCCTCGTTTATTACGGAACCAGTAGATTTATTAAAGTTGGATATTGAGGGAGCTGAAGAGGAGGTGTTGCCGGAGTTAGCCTCATCGGGAGCACTCCGATTGGTTAAGCGAATGTTTCTCGAATACCATCATCACATTATACCGGAAAAAAATAATCTATCTGAAACACTTTCATTGCTGGAAAAAGAAGGGTTTGGCTATCAAATAGCTGCCGATGTGGCGAAAGGGAAGTTTATCACTCCGGGCGAATTTCAAGATGTTCGAATTTATTGCTATCGAAAAAATCTGCACCCGGTAAGAGATGAATTCGTCCAGTAACTTTAAAAGCTGTTCTCTCTGGGCGACAGACTTGAAGAAAACTTCTGCGTATTGAATATCCTCCAACTCGCCCCGCGAATGCCGTATCCGCTGACTGATGGCGGGGCGATCGGCATTTATAATATTACCAAATCGCTGGCGGAGTTGGGGCACCGCATTACGCTCGTCACGTACCCACTCGATACGCAAGAAGCGACGGATGAAGCGGTCCGGGACTTATCGCGATTTGCGGCAGTCCGACTTGTTTCACGTCCGTTGCCCGCTCGATGGAAAGTATTGGTGCGAACACTCTTTCGTGGCGCCTATCCGATCGAGCGGCGCATGATGCCGGAGATGTTCGAGTTACTCAGGGAGGTGGTACAGAACGAGAAATTCGATATCGTTCATGTGGACCACGCCCACATGGGGCCTTATGGACTTTGGTTGAAACAAGAGTTCGGCTTGCCCATCGTTTTGCGCGAGCATAATTTTGAATCGCTGATTTACGAACGCTTTGCAAAAACGGAGAAAAATCCGGTAAAGCGATGGATCGCCCGGTTACACGGCCGGCGTATTAAAATTCAGGAAACAAAATTTCTAAAACAGTTTGACGGAATAGCGGCGATCAGCAGAGAAGATGAAATTTTAATGCGCGAGGTCGCGCCGGAAGGTCATTATACTGTAATTCCGGCTGGGGTAGATATTGAATATTTCCAACCTTCCCAAGTGCCGGTTGATCCTAACAACATTACGTGGGTCGGTAGTCTTGCCTGGGATCCGAATTTCGATGCTGTTCGTCACTTCCTCTCAGATATTCTCCCGAAGATATTCGACCGGGTCCCAGGTGCATATTTTAATATTATTGGATTCAAAGGGGAGCGAGTTGAGCCGTATATTGGCCAATTTGGGCCAAAAATACATATTTTGGGCCTCGTGCCGGATATTCGTGACTATTTAGCGCATTCCGCGGTTTTGGTTGTTCCCCTTCGAATTGGCGGCGGTATGCGGCTCAAATTGCTGGAATTTTTTTCCTCGGCCAAGGCGGTCGTTTCTACTTCGATCGGTGCAGAGGGTAGTCAGGCAAGTAATGGCGTTGAATTATTGCTTCGCGAGGATGACGATAGCTTTGCAGATGCGGTGATCGCTTTGTTGGCCGATGCGTCATTGCGCGCTTCGTTAGGCAATGCAGGTCGAGAGTTAGTCGTGCGGGAGTATAGCTGGCAAAAAATTGGAGAAGCATTTATTGCGTTTTATAAAGAAACTCGGGACTATACAAAAGTATCGACCGAAGCTTCGGCGCCGCATTAGCTCTGATAACTCTGAAAAAATGAATAGAAAAAGTGCTGTATGATTTATCTTGTTGCCGGGTGTATACTTTTACTGCTGTATTCCTATGTAGGATTCCCGTTACTGGTTTCCCTGCTTGCAACGCTTCGCCCGAAACAATGGAATACAGATGAAACCTACCGGCCTTCGGTATCTATAATTTTGCCCGCTTATAATGAAGAGTTAGCTCTTCGCCGCTGCCTTTCCTCGCTTCTGAACCTCAACTATCCTCTGGACCGAATTGAAATTTTGTGTGGATCGGACGGCTCAACCGATCGGACCAATGCCATCCTCCATGAATTTGCCGAACAACATTCATGCGTTAAAGCCTTTTTCTTCTCGCGCCAACGTGGAAAAATGCTTACCTTAAACGATCTTGTCGATCGCGCGAAGCATGATATTCTGCTCTTTGTAGATGCGGATGTGACGCTGAACCCCAATGCATTGCTCAGCCATGTTCGCCATTATGCCGATCCCAAAGTTGGTGGCGTGGCTGGCAGACTTATGATTGCGAGCAATCGAAGTGATGGGGTATATAGATCCGAATCGATGTTCCTTACGATTGAAAACAATCTTCGAAGAAGTGAGGCACAGGTCGCGTCGACCGTTGGTCTCTATGGCGGTAATTATTCCATCCGACGAGCGCTATGGGCGCGACTTCCAAATGATAGAGTCTATGATGATTTTTTTGCAGTGCTAACGATTGTCAATAGTGGCAAGCGACTGCTGTATGAGGAAGAGGCTGTTTCCACCGAACTATATGGACGCAGCTATATCGATGAATTCAAGCGCAAGACTCGTAATGCATCTCGTTGTCTTTACACGCTGACGTTTTTCCCGCGTCTTCTAATATTCGGACCGGCAGCATGGCTATTATGGCCACATAAGATTTTACGTTGGACCACAGGATTTCTCAGTATTGGAGTCTTGGTGGGAAGCATCGTTGCCTATTTTAATGGAAGCCCCTGGAGTATTCCCGTGCTTATCGTGGAGGGTGTTTTTCTGGCTCTGGTTGGATTGGGCGCGCTTTTGAAGGAAAGACGCCGGTCAATACCTGTTGCCAGCGCTCTGTATTGGTTCTTCAATATGAATGTGGCATTCATGGTTGGATGCTTTGAATTTCTTTTTGCGAAACAGGTCCCTATCTGGTCTCAAACTACACGCGTTGCCGATCCCAATCTTGTAGCTATTACAGAGCAGGAGGTCGTCCACTCGTGACACAGCGAAAGGAATTATCATTTCTTGTGCTCGGGGATTTCTTCGCTTTGAACTTTGCGTGGATTGCCTTTTATTGGCTTCGCACCGGTTCGGGTTGGTTTATCTTCCATCATGTTCATACCGATATTACGCCCGATCAGCTTCCGCTCACGGCGCTCTGGATCTATGCGTTCTGGATGATCATGTTCGTATTTTTCGGGCTGTACCGTCCGTGGTATGTTCGTGCGCCATTCGATGAGATCGTTACGATTCTAAAAACGCTTGGCGTCGGTACGATCCTGCTTTCGGTCGTGATGTGGTGGGACCCAACGAACACCATGAGCGCCACACCTAACGACCCGCGCGTGCTCGGGCTTACCTATTGGGTGATCACCGCGGCGCTGTGCGTTGGCATTCGGTCGCTCATTCGTTACGGGCAGCGCCGGCTGCTCGAGTCCGGCGTTGGGACGCGGCCATCGATTATCATCGGTGATTTTGAAAAAGCGAAGGATCTTGCTGCGCGTGTCGCGCATTATCCACGACTCGGCTACGATGTCGTCGGTTTTGTAAGCACGAAGAACGGCCACGAAATCGTCGCCGGTTCGGAATCGTTTACGATCGAGCAGCGCAATGGCCGTTCGAAACGCCGTCGTAAAACCGCAGCGAATTTCCGCGAAGTTACGCTGCTTGGCTCGACCGAAGAATTGGAGCACGTGATCGATCAACTTGGCGTCAAAGAAGTGTTGATCGCGCTTGGTTCGAACGAACACGATAAACTTATCGATGTGATCGCGCGCGCTTCGAAATCCAATGCGGGACTGAAGATCGTGCCCGACCTCTACGATATTGTTTCCGGGCAGGCGCGAGCGCGAGAGATCTATGGATTTCCGCTCATCGACATCAATCCCGTCCTGCTGCGCCCCTGGGAAGAGGCAGCGAAACGGACATTAGACATTGTCGTAAGCTCGCTCATCATCGTGCTTGGAAGTCCGGTTTGGCTGGCTACTGCTGTCGCCATTCGGCTTACTTCGAAAGGACCGCTAATCTATTCCCAGGACCGCGTCGGAAAGGAAGGACGCCATTTTCGGATTTATAAATACCGGTCGATGTATATTAATGCCGAAGCCGGCGGACCGCAGTGGGCCTCGAAAAACGATCCTCGCGTGACACCACTCGGGCGGTTTTTGCGTAAATCGCACCTGGACGAAGTCCCGCAATTCTGGAACGTGCTGCGCGGCGATATGTCGCTCGTCGGGCCGCGCCCCGAACGTGAATTCTTCGTCCGGCAACTCATTCAGGATATTCCGTATTACAATCGTCGGCATAAAGTGCGGCCCGGCATTACGGGGCTATATCAGGCGATGATCGATAAGTACGACGAAAACATTGACGATGTTAAACAGCGCGTTAAATACGATCTGATGTACATCGAGTCCATGTCCTTTCGTATGGATGTTAAAATCTTGTTCCGAACGGCGTATATGATGCTGCGAGGAAAAGGACAAGCATAGTAATTAAGAATTGAGAATTAATAATTAAGAATTTAGCAGAATAGTAGAATATGAGTTTAGAAACAATTACTCGCCCGATTCAAATGGTCGATGTTATCGGCCAGTATCATCGCTATCAGCAAGAGATCGATGAGGCG
Organism: Kapaibacterium sp. (SeqCode); assembly: GCA_035552495.1. Taxonomy (GTDB): domain Bacteria; phylum Bacteroidota; class Ignavibacteria; order Palsa-1295; family Palsa-1295; genus PALSA-1295. The sequence goes on from DASZLH010000254.1 coordinate 5,430, forward strand.
ATCCTCGAAGTCACGCGCAGCGGTAAATATATCAATGGGCCGTATGTACAGCGGTTCGAACGCGCAATGGCGAGCTATCTCGGAGTGAAGCATGCGATCGCCTGTGCCTCCGGCACCGATGCGCTGCAGCTCGCGCTCATGGCGATCGACCTCCAACCTGGCGATGAAGTTATTACGACACCATTTACATTTGCCGCGACGACGGAAACAATCGTCCTGCTTGGTGGAAAGCCGGTTTATATCGATATTGATCCCATGACATTCAATCTCGATGTCAATCTCATCGAAGCCAGGATCACACCGCGCACGCGCGCAATTTTACCGGTCCATCTTTTTGGTCAGCCGTGCGACATGACGCGTATCCGCGATATTGCGAAGAAGCATAATCTGGTTGTCATCGAAGATGCGGCGCAGGCCGTCGGAGCAACATGGGATGGCGAAAAAGCTTGCGGGCTTGGCGACATGGCGGCGATTTCATTTTATCCTTCGAAAAATTTGGGCTGCTTTGGCGATGGCGGTATGGTCACGACGAACGATGACGATCTCGCGCAAGCTATTCGCGTAATTGCAAATCACGGCTCGGAGCGCGCTTATTATCATGACCGCCTCGGAATTAATTCTCGACTGGATGCAATTCAGGCTGCGATCCTGAACGTCAAGCTGCAGTATCTCGACGAGTGGAATGCGGCCCGTGCAGCCACAGCGGAAGGCTATACAAAGTATTTCTCGGCGTATCCGGAACAGATTCAAGTGCCGGCCGTGGACGAACGCGCGAACCCCATTTGGCACCAATACTCGATCGTAGTAAAACAGGGCCGCGAACGAGTCATCGAGAGCTTAAAGCGGGACGGCGTTCCATTCAATATTTATTATCCGGTGCCGCTGCATTTGCAGAAAGCCTATGCGGAAGGTAAGCGCGGAGATTTCCCGCATACGGAATTCACAGCCGATCACATCCTTGCGTTACCCATGCATTCCGAACTAACACCGGAAGACGTGGAGTATATCGCGCTCAAAGTTATCGCGGCATTGACTTAATTACTTCTTTCATCTCATGCACCGGGCACTGCTCATCGTACCGACTTATAATGAGCGCGATAACATCGCGCGGATCGTCCATGCTATCCTTTCGCAGCAGCCAAAGTGCCCGGATGTGGAGCTAAGCGTGCTCGTTGTCGATGATAATTCGCCGGACGGTACGTCCGACGTTATTCGCGAACTCCAGCAGCGCGAAGATCCGCAGCACAATCGCATTCATTTGCTTTCCCGCGCAGGAAAGATGGGCCTCGGCACGGCGTATGTCGCAGGGTTCAAATATGGACTCAAGGAAGGATTCGATTACATCTTCGAGATGGACGCGGATTTTTCTCATGACCCGAATGAGATTCCAAATTTCCTGCGTGAGATAAAAAATTACGATCTCGTAATCGGCTCGCGCTATATTCCCGGTGCGCACGTCTCGAACTGGCCACGGAGCAGGCTCATGCTTTCGTACAACGCGAATTTATACGCTCGGA
>DASZLH010000255.1:0-8783 GCA_035552495.1 Kapaibacterium sp. (SeqCode)
TTTAAAAATATGCACATCGACCGTGCGCTCGACCACATACGTATCGTGGCCCCAAACTTCATCGAGCAATACATCGCGAGTATAAATGCGTCCGGGATGGGATGCAAGAAAATAGAGTAGTTCAAATTCCTTGCGAGGAAAAAACGTCTCCTTTTCATTGACAAATACTTTATATGACCCACGGTCGATAGTGACACCACCCGAAACAATTTGCTCCTGCTTGCTTTGCGCTGGGAGTTGTTCGGTGCGTTCGGACCGGCGCAACAGCGATTTCACGCGCGCAACAAGCACACGAGGAGAGACTGGTTTTTGCACATAATCGTCCGCGCCAAGTTCCAGCGAAACAATCTGATCGACTTCTGCAGAACGGGCTGTCAGAAAGAGTATGGGAAGATTCGCCGTTGCTGGATTTGCACGAATAGCCCGGCATGTTTCGAAACCGTCCATCTCCGGCATCATAATGTCGAGAATAATAAGCGCGGCGGGCGTTTTCTCGAGTTTGGCAAGAGCTTCTTTACCATCGGCGGCGGTTTCGATTACGAAGCCTTCCCGGGTAAGATTATAGGCGATGAGATCGCGAATGTCTTGCTCGTCATCCGCTATGAGAATCGTTTTGGCCATGTATTATTTAGGCAATGTATTTGTCGAACAGACGGCAGTGGCGCTAAGTGCTTCCATTTAGCCCATTTCACAATTTCTTAATAGCTACATTACAGGCCGAAAAAATGCATAACAATTACATAACACAGCCATAATGAAAGCTTTACTGACGAAACATAGCGGGGCGGCGTTTATTTTGGATACCAATAGTAGTTATAATCAACTATGCCAGCAATCATGGAACGTCCGGAAGAGCGAGTTGTGCAGGAGCGTGCTAACGGAAGCAATAATGACGCGGTGCGAAATCCTGTCTATGACCGTGAGCGCGTTACCGGAAATCCCACCAAGGTCATTACGCGCAATCTTGATTTATATTATGGCTCAAAGCAAGCGCTGAAAAATATTTCGCTCGATATCGGCGAGCGTCAGGTCACTGCATTTATCGGCCCGTCCGGTTGCGGTAAATCGACGTATCTTCGAACGCTCAATCGCATGAACGATCTCATCCCTGGTGTGAAAATCACAGGCGAAGTCCAGATCGACGGGATTAATATCTATCAAAAGGAGCTCGATGTTGTAGAACTTCGCAAGCGCGTTGGAATGGTATTCCAGAAATCGAACCCATTTCCGAAGTCGATCTGGGAAAATGTTGCGTACGGTCCAAAGATTATGGGTCTTCGAAACAAATCGCGACTGAATGAACTCGTGGAGAAAAGCTTGCAGCAAGCTGCAATATGGGACGAAGTAAAAGATCGACTGCACCATAGCGCACTCGGGCTTTCGGGCGGCCAGCAACAACGGTTATGCATTGCGCGGGCGCTCGCTGTGGAACCAGAAATCCTGCTGATGGACGAACCCGCGAGCGCGTTAGACCCGATCTCGACGGCAAAGATCGAAGAACTAATCTTCGAACTAAAGCTGACGTATACGATTATCATTGTTACGCATAACATGCAGCAGGCCGCGCGCGTCAGTGACGTCACTGCGTTCTTCTATATGGGAGAACTCATCGAAGCCAGCGACACACGCGACATCTTCACCGATCCGAAAAAGAGACAGACCGAAGATTATATCACCGGTCGATTTGGATAAATATCTTATAAGTACGATTGAATACTTTGGAACAGAATATCAATAAAGAGCAAGGTGCGAACAACGCTTCGTATCTCTCCCGTCGTATGCACCGACATTTCGAAGACGAACTCGAAACATTGCGCTCGCTGCTGATCCGGATGGGTTCACTTGTCGACGAGCAGATCGAAACGGCCGTCCGCGCACTGGAAGATTCCAATCAGGAACTTGCGAAGTTTGTGCTTGAGCGCGAAGCGCGCGTCAATGAACTCGATCTTACGATCGATGGCCAGTGCCAGCGAATTTTTGCGCTCACGCAGCCGGTTGCTGTCGATCTGCGCCTGCTGCTCGCGGCTATGCGTATGAACAGCGATTTCGAACGCATCGGCGATATTGCCGTTAATATTGCGGAGCGAGTCGAAGCGCTCGAAGGATATGCTTCGCTCATCGAGAAGGTCGGCGCCTTCGAAATGATCTCGATGGCGCGCCAAATGCTTACGGACGTGATCAACGCTTTCATTCATAACGACAGCGAGCATGCGAAATTGGTCTTCCAAAAAGAAGAGCGAGTCGATGAACTCAATCGCGAAACATTCTACAATCTCATCGCGGTCATGAAGGGCGATCCGGTTATGATCGAACCGGCCGCGCACCTGATGGCACTACTCCGCCACATTGAGCGGCTTGCCGATCACGCGACCAATATTGCCGAGAATGTTATTTTCGTGGCAGAGGCAAAGCTGATGCGCCACCAATCGAGTTTGCCGCCAACGCCGCTCTAATCCTTAGAAGAAATAATGATTTCGTCGTATCGAGCATGTTCGATACGACGCTTAATGCTTTTGCTTTTATTCTTAAAAATATTTGAATTGCATTAATAATTTATTGCAATCGGATGTTAGTAGGCCGCATTCACATCTCACTAAAACAATCCGATACTATGTCAATACGCACGGGACAAGCGCAGTGGAACGGCAATCTCAAAAACGGCAAAGGTGAAATGGACCTGGGCGGCTTGAAACGCCCGTTCAGTTTTAGCTCACGTATGGAGGATGGCCAGGGATCGAACCCCGAAGAACTGCTTGCTACGGCACTTGCCGGATGCTACTCTATGGCGCTCAGCGCCGATCTTGAAAAAGCAGGCTTCGATCCGCAACAAGTAAAGACCATCGCGAAAGCAAACTTCAACAATACGTCCGGCAAGTGGACGGTTGAATCGATGGACCTGGACGTCACGGCTCAGGTACCAGGCATCGATGACACACGCTTCCAGCAAATCGCCGAAGGCACCAAATCGGGCTGCCCGGTCTCGCGCGCGCTTGCTGGGGTAAAAATCAATGTAAGCGCGAAGCTCGCTTGAACGATAGCCCTGCAAGGCTATAATGCCGGAGCGCGCTGGCCGTTGCCAGTTCAGAATTTGCTAAATTAGTGGAACTGCCCCGGAATCCTGCTTCTTATAGCGGCAGTTAATTCCTTCGTTCTGGATCATTCCAAAGCGAAATGTCATAATAGCCCTGTGGAATGCGCGATAAACAACGAACGGTAACCAGCGTTTCTCAATTTGATGGAGTCGGGCTGCATACCGGCAATAGCAGCACAATCGAATTCCATCCGGCCCCGGAAGGGTACGGAATACGTTTCATTCGAAAGGACTTGGACGGCGCTCCCGAAATTCCGGCCCTTGTCGATTTCGTCACCGATATTTCTCGCGGCACCACGCTTTCGAACAATGGCGCGAACGTTCACACCGTCGAGCATGTGCTGGCATCCGTTGTGGGACTCGAAGTCGATAACGTTCGCATCGAACTGACCGCCAACGAACCGCCTATCGGCGATGGCAGCGCGGAGCCGTATGTCAATGCTCTGTTGCAGGCCGGCTTTACCGACCAAAAAGCGCAGCGGGAATATCTCGTTGTCGATGAGACCGTCTCTTATTCTAACGAAGCAAAAGGAGTAGAGATGGTCGCGCTGCCGTTGCAGGACGACTATCGCGTAACGGTCATGGTCGATTATAATAATCCGGCGCTCGGCAGCCAGCATACCGGGTTATTCTCGCTCGAAAAAGAATTCGTGACGGAATTTGCGAAAGCTCGTACCTTTTGCTTCCTGCATGAAGTCGAAGTGCTCCGCGACCAAGGACTTATTAAAGGCGGCAATCTCGATAATGCGATCGTAATCGTGGATCGCGAACTCGATGAAAAAAGTATTAAGTCCTTGAGCGAACGTCTCGGAATTACTGAAAGCATTATACTCGGGACGAACGGCGTCCTGAATAATAAAAAGCTGCGGTACAAAAATGAGCCGGCACGCCACAAACTTCTCGATTTACTTGGCGATCTGGCACTCGTCGGAGCACCGATCCAGGCGCAGATCTTAGCGGCTCGTCCGGGACATGCTTCGAACGTAGAATTCGCCCGTAAACTCCGAGGACTGAGTGCAAAAAAATCGCTGGTCCGGAAATACAATCCTGCCGCAACGCGCGATTATCTCTTCGATATTACTGCAATCGAACGGATCATGCCGCATCGGTATCCAATGCTGCTCGTCGACCGCATACTGGATATGGACCTGACCGAAGGGCAGGAACGGATCACCGGACTTAAAAATGTGACCTATAATGAGCCTTTTTTCATGGGTCATTTTCCAAGTAAACCTGTCATGCCCGGCGTACTCATACTGGAAGCCATGGCGCAGACCGGCGGAATGCTGCTCCTGAATTCCATCGAACATGCGGAGCGCAAGCTGATCTTTTTTATGTCGATCGATAAAGCAAAATTTCGGAAGCCTGTGATTCCGGGTGACCAATTGATCTTTAATCTTCGTATGACGCGCAAGCGCGGCAAAACTTTCCTGATGTCCGGCGAAGCAATGGTCGAAGGACAGCTCGTCGCCGAAGCAGAACTCATGGCAGCGATCGTCGATAAAGAGTAGGACTGGTTCAACAAGAATGTCTAAAACGATTCATCCGACTGCGATCGTCGATCCATTGGCAGAACTTGCCGATGGCGTGGAGATCGGCCCGTATGCGATTATTGAAGGCGACGTGGTCATTGGTGCCGATTCGAAAATCCATCATCATAGTTTTATCGGCACCGGCGCTCGCATCGGAGAACGCTGCCAGGTGCATCACGCAGCCGTTGTTTCGAATGTTCCGCAGGACTTAAAATTCAAGGGCACGGAAAAAACGTATGTCGAACTCGGCGATGACTGCACCGTGCGAGAATTTGCCACCATCCATCGCGCGACGATCCACGATGCAGATACAAATGCCGGTACAAAAGATGGTGTGACGCGCGTGGGTGCCGGGTCGCTCATTATGGCATACGCACACGTCGCGCACGATTGTTTTGTCGGCGAGGGCGTCATTTTATCTAATTTAGTACAGCTTGCCGGGCATGTCAGCGTGGAAAAATGGGTAACGGTCGGCGGCGGGTGTTTGGTCCATCAATTCGGTTTGATCGGTGCGCTTTCGATGGTCGGTGGCGGAGCAGAAGTACGCAAGGACGTACCGCCATTCTCTCTGGTCGGTGGGGGCGATGCCAAGTTCAGCGGCATTAACCGCATTGGTCTGCAACGGCGAGGCATACGTCCCGATACCATTCGCGCAATCAAGTCTGCCTATTTTACTTTGTACAATTCCGGCCTCAATGTATCGGATGCGGTGCAGGCAATTACGGAAAGCGCAGATTATCCGCTTCCCGAAATTCAGGAAATCCTCGACTTCATCGCTCGCTCCAAGCGCGGCATTATCGGTGCTGCCTGATCCGAAACAGTCCTCGAACTACGAATTCTTAGCTACCTAAATTAAAAACCCTCGCCGTTTCCGGCGAGGGTTTTTAATACTAAGTTTATCTTTAGCTTAGAGCTTACTTGCTCACCGTCATCTTAACGGTTGCAGTATGCTCGCCGCTCGACAGCCTGCAGATGTAGGTGCCGGAGACGACCTCATTGCCACCATCGTCTTTTCCATCCCAGCGCGCCGGGTGCACACCCGCATCGACGTTACCATCGACAAGCGTACGCACAACGTTACCAAGTTGGTTGTAGATCACGAGGCTGACCTGACCTTCGGTTGGTACCGTGTAGGACATATCGGTCGAGCCATTGACTGGCGTGAATGGGTTCGGATAGTTCTGCGACAGACTGAAGTCCTTCGGCGCATCGATCGTAAGTTCGACCGAATTCGAGCGGTGCTCGACGCCATTGACGTCCATCTGAATCAGTTGGTATGTATACGTGCCGGGCGTTACATTGCGGTCGGCATACGCATATCCAGTCTCTTCCGTCGAATTCTTCTGCTTGGCCGCCACGAATCCGATGCGGCTGAACATATCGTCCGCAATCGCATTGTTCTTGCGCTCGATGAAGAATCCAGCGTTATCCTGCTCGCTGGATGTTGCCCAGGTCAGGAGTGACGTTCCGTCGTCTTCCTTCTGTCCATGGAGATAGACAAGGTCGATTGGGAGCATAATGCTCTGGCTGACCATCGGACGGATCATCGGCGTATAGCTGCCACCCCAGATGTAGTAGGCTGCGTTCACGTTCGTCGCAACAGCAACCGGGTTGCCCGCATATCCTTGGGTTGGCCACCATCCTGCGGAGGGGGTCCATCGTGCCCAGGCACCGCTACCGGCCGTGACTTCCAGTGCCCACACGCAACTGATGTCACCATTATTGCCATTGTTCGAGTACTGCGTGCCATAGGGGCTCGAATAGATCGGCGGAATCTGCGGGGTCTGGTAATTTGGATCCCATACTTTGATCCATCCACCGCCACGCGAGAGATCGCCTCCATTATCCATGTTCTCGAGGCCGAGCTGGCTCACGCTCACCCAATAGTTGCCGCGTGTCGCACCGGCATCTGCACCACCCGCAAGCACGATTGGTTTGGGGAAGTAATACGGCCAGAATTGGTTGAAATAACCGCCGCGGCGAACGTCCTGGAACGTGGCCTGCACTTTTTGCTGGGTTACGGTATCGCCAGGAGTACAGGAACTGGGATCGCCGTTGAGCACCGAAAGACGGATTGCGTCCGGCGCCTGGTTCGCATTCGCGAAATAGACATCCACTCCATAGAGGGTGTCCTTCTGCGCAAGCTTGAACTTTGTGGCGAAGCTTCCATTGTATCCATTAAATCCGACACCGGCGCCGCTAATGAGCACTACGTTCGGAATTCCGTTGCCAACACCCGGAGCGGGCGTCAAGCCACCGTCGTCGTATGCAAATTCCTGACGCGCGTTCTGTCCCTGTTCGACGTTTAGATAGAATTTCGTATATGTTCCATCGTCTAAGGAATAGGAATCATAACCTGCCTCATCGATAAACGCATTGGCAATGAAGAGATTGCCTGCGCCGTTCGTGGCGTCCTGCGCGTTCCAGTTCGGCATCTGAATAACCGAATCGGAGCCGCCCCGCAATGAGTTGACCGTCACGGTATGCCAGTACAGCGTATTGCCCGTACTGTTATCGAGGATTTGCACTTTAAGCGGGAAAGCGATCGCTACATCCGAGGACATATTTTTCACCTTCACGTAGATCGGCAATGTCACAGCTTGCGATGCCGGAATCTTCGTATATGGATTGACGACGCGAACCCACATAACTTCGATTTCTGGTTTGCGCGGTACAATTACCGTCGGATTATCAATAAACCATGGATCGTCATCGTCCGAAGGCGGCGGATTAAGCGCGTTACCATCATACTTCGCTTTTAAGCGGAGTCGGAACCGGAAATCGGCTGTAAAGTAGTTCGTCTTCAGACTTTCGAGTTTGATAAAGAACTGCTTGAACTCGAAATCCTGACCGCCATCGATGGCCGTAATTTCAGTCCAGCCACCGGAGGAAGGATTACATCCAGGTTCCGTCGGCTTTTTGAATTCAACAGCAAGCGAATCTCCGCGTCGGACAACATTTCCGAGCACGTTCAGAATCGTCCATTCTGGTCCGAGCATGACGTCCTGATCCCACAACCATGGATACGCGTTTTGACCGGCGCGCATATAATCGAAGGTCAGTCCGCAATTGGAATATCCCTGCAAATTAATCGGGAAGCTCAAAAGAGTATCGCCGACACCAGAACCGCTGTACCCGTTTCCATTGACATCCGTTCGGTCAAGGCGGATCACAGGCGAGTGGAAGTTATCCGGCCCAAATCCTGCGCCATTGAGGTCGCGTGGCGGGGGCGGATCCCATGTTGCATCTTCACCATCGACCACCGTAGCTCCGATCGAAATCCAGAGAGTTTGGTCCGGAATATCGGCTGCTGTCGTCCTGCTATAGTTGTCCGAAGCATCGCGGAATGGTTGGGTAGTTCTGCGAACACCAAAAATAGTCGTGCAGACCGTATCATCGAATGGCCACTGGTCCCCGATGAATCGATCGCTGGTATCATACGGTGTTGCGACAGCGCATGCATTGAATGTTCCGAGCTGACTCAGAATATTAGGGTTCGTTGCATACGGTTCGAAGACTGTATCGATTTTACCGCCGGGCAGCACGTTGATGAGCGATACGACGCGGCTATAAACTGCGATACCCGTCACGACGTTACGAATTTGGAATCGCACTTTGAACGTCTGGACAGTCGAATCGACGTTCATAAATTGTCCTTTCGGCGTCACCGAAGTTCCGAGACAAATTTCATAGTTTCTCGGCGGAAAATCGACGGCAAGCGCGCGAACGATATTATGCCAGCGTTTAAATTTAATCGCCCATTGACCTGACTGCTTAAAGTCCTTATTGCAACTACGGCAATTCGGATTTTTAGCATCCCAGCGTGTAGAAGCACCGCGAGGTCCGTACAGAACGGAAGTAGCCTGAGAGCCAGTCTCATTGACGAGCCCGATCGCCGAATTCGCCTCGAATAAACTCCAGGCCAGTACCGGCGGGAAGCTATTAACGGAGCCGGAGAACGGCCCGTAGTTGATCTGAATGCTCGAATCGGAATTAGCTAAGACGATCTGAAACTTCTTGATGAAGATACGATCGGCCCCGCCATTCGTAAAACCGGCCGGCGCGAAATTATTCGGGCTGCCCGGACGCATCCGGAAATTATAGTAATTGACCATGAACGTGTCGAGCGAAGTCGCTGTCCGGTAATAGACAAGCGAGGT
>DASZLH010000256.1:0-5876 GCA_035552495.1 Kapaibacterium sp. (SeqCode)
TTTGCTTCTCCAAGCCCCACGTACCCGAGTGAATCGATCGAAAATCCTACTCCGGCCTCGCGAGCGATACCGGGAAACGAGCTGATCGAACTCCACATATCGGTCGAAGGATTGTAGGAATACGCCTGGGTTTGCTCCGTCGGATTTCCTCCACACACCATATACCCCAACGAGTCGATGGAAAAAGCCATCGGAAATCCGATGGGTCCACTCGGAAGATCGGCTTTTTCTGTCCAGGTATCAAGCATCGGATCGTACTCATAAAAATCGCCGAGATAATTATAGGCGGCATCCACTCCGGCGCCAACATAAGCTTTACCATTTACGACAAAGACCATCGCGCCATCGCGGGCAGCGCCCGGGAAATCGGCTTTTCGAGTCCATTGGTCCGTCGTTGGATCATATTGCCATACATCATTGGTAACACTTGGCTGGCCTCCGTTACTCGTATCCGACTGACCCATTGCCACGTAGCCTTTGGAGCCGATCGAAAAACTGAGACCGAATGCCCGATAGACTTTGCCGATCGGAAGATTGGCTTTTTTTGTCCACGTATTGGTGAGGGGATTATATTCATAAAAGACATTTGAAATAATATATCCCCCACCAAAATAGGCTTTGCTCCCGATGCTGAATTCGGACGCCGCGTCGCGCCCCTGACCAGGAACATTTGCTTCTTTCATCCATTGCGCCGTTACGGGACCGGCACAAAAAACGACCGAGAGAAGGACTCTGGCGACGACCGGAAGCAACGAGTGCTTCATCACCTTAGATTGTTCAAGAGAGTATCGAATGAGTTTCATTTGGGAATTTAAATAGCGTGAAACGTCCGCCCGCTTTTCGCGGACGAAGGGTACAATACAGACACAAAAACACACGAGCGGTTTACAAGTCACGGAAGCAACTTTTTTCTCTCCCCCTCCTTACGAAGGAGGGGGTAAAAAAATCCTCTCCTTATAAGGAGAGGATGAAAAAAATACCACCCCCCGCCCCCTCCTTCGTAAGGAGGGGGTGAATAAATATTATTCTGCTACTCGAAGTGATACTGGTCCCGGTTCGATTTTCCTTCGGGGCCCATCAGGACGAAATTGAAATGGTGGAAATACCGGTCAGCAACGTCGCGGACCTGCGTGGCTGTTACCTGCTCCGTCTTCGGGACGATCTGGAAAAAGAGGTGCCAGTCCCCGCCTTCGACCTGATCGGTGTAGAGCGCCTGCGCCTGACTCAAATTTTTCTGCGTCGAATAATAATAGGTCGTAATGCGTCCTTCCTTTGCATGTTCGAGATCGTCCGGAGAGACCGTCGTATTCTGTATTTTTCGAATCTCCGTGAAGACGACATGCGCGGCGGAATCGGGGAGTATCGACTGCAGAGCGATGCGCGTGTTGAAATTCGCATAGCTGCCGTTTGGATAGATTTCCGGGGAGTACGATAGATTGCGCTTCGTGCGTACTTCATCGAAGAGGCGCTTGTCCATGATCTCATCGAGGACACGCTCGGCCCACCAATCATTATCGGCAATTCTCGCGGAGTTCGCTCGCATCTCGACGTAGGTCGTGGGCAGGTCACGCGCTACGAACTTGAATTGGTCGGTCTGCGGTGTGATCTTCTCGATTTTCGGCCATGCGAAGCTGCCTTCCGGCATTGCTTCGAAAGCCGCGAGTTTCTCTTCCAATTCCGCACGGGAAACATTACCGACTACCACGAGCACGATACGCGAGCGCTGGAACTGCGCATCGCGGTAGCTGTGGAGATCGGGAATTTCGAGATGCTGCACTTCGTCCATCGTCGGGACGCGATTCAGCTTCGAATTTCCTTTCCAAATACTATCGGAAAGGAATACCGAATAGCCTTCGGGGTCCGACTGCCGCGATTCGATCGCTTTCATCGTCTGTTCTGAAATTTTTGCCGCTTCGAGCGTATCGTAATGCGGGTGCAGGAGCAAGTCGCTGAAAATATTCCACGCCATATTGAAATTGGGCCGGACCGTCCGCATTGAGTAAGTCATGTGGTAGATACTTCCCGAACCGGCGATCGAAGTCGAAAGCGAAGCCAGCGAATCGCGGTAGGCCTGCTTCGGATATTTATCGCTGCCGCTTTCGGTGATGAGTTCGGACGTCATCCCGGCGATGGTCGCGTTATCGGTTTCGTTGTAGGCGAGCCCGCCCTCGAAGCCGAGGACTACGCCGATGACTTCGTTCGCTTTCGTGCTGCGAAGAATAACGTGAATGCCGTGGCTCCGGAAGTCCTGCACGTCGTTCGGAGTCTGCGCCTGCGCGGCAATGCCTGCCAAGGTGAGCGCGAAGCTGAGCGCCACGATGAGCGCGAATTGTGTACGAGTTATTTTCATTGTAATTCCTCCTGTGGCTTGAGTGCGAGTTTATCGAGAGCGGCCTGGTTCGTCGTGACGCCGAGCACGTAGTTTTTACCTTTAATCCAGCGGTCGAGATACCGCTGAATATCCGCGCGCGAGACTTTCTTTACGTTGTCGATATAATGGGTATAGTAATCGAGGCTGGCCGATGCCCACCAGAGCGGCAGCGACTCGGTCGCGAACTCCGTCGCCGATTCCGTTTCATAGATTCGGCCGCCTTCGAGAATGCGCTTTGCCGTCGCGAGTTCAGCGTCGGTGAAGTAATCCTGCGCATTCCATGCCTTGACTTCATCCAAAATCGTTTTGATCGCCTTCTTCGTAGCGGGGATCGGCACGTAGGCATTAATGTCGATCGGCCCGACATTCTTTTCCGAGAAGTATTCCACCTGCGCTTGATACGCAAGCCGTTTATCGACGAGGTCCTTCTGGAACCGGCTATTCGGCTGATCGAGGATCGTCGAGAAGACATCGGCTGCGTAGGTATCCTCGTCCTCTTTGCCTAAGCTGGGACCGTGCCACATAATATCGACATAGCTATACGGCAGGTTCTGCCCCTCGCGGACCACAAGCTGTTTCGTGATCGGAGGAAACGCCGGCGGATTATAGGTCGGAAACGGCGCGGGGCCCGACTTCCACATCGCCGGACCGAAATATTTCTCGGCCATCGCGAAGACCTGTTCCGCATGGACATCGCCGGCGACGACAATCGCCATGTTGTTCGGAATGTAAAAACGATGCTGGATCGTCCGCATCATTTCGGGAGTCGCAGAGAGAATCGTCGGGCGAAGCCCGAGCTGTTCCTTGCGGGAAAATAACTCGGGCGACCAGACGGCGCTATCCATCGCATAGCGCAGCTTGAAAGTCGGCTCGGCCTCGTTGCGGTCGAACTCGCCTAAGATCACATAGCGCTCCTTGCGGATTTCCGCGGTGTCGAAGAGCGGAGTCCGGATCGCGGCTGACATAAAGTCCATACCGCCCGCGAGATTTTTGTTCGGAATGACAATGAAGTAGTTGACATGCTCCTGGCCCGTCGTGGCATTGCTGACGCCGAGCGAACCGCCCAGGCCGGCAAGCCCTTCGAGGAACTGCGCCTGCGAAGGAAACTTCTGGTTCGCTTTAAAGAACATGTGCTCGTAGAGATGCGAGAGGCCGCTATATTCGGGCGGCTCGGTAAAGCCGCCATTTTTTGCGACAAGCTCGATCGTCGCGAGCGGTACCATGTGGTTCTCGACGACGATCACGTCCAGCCCATTGGCCAGCGTCTTCGTTTTAAACGGACTCGTGGATGATCGCTCATCCCTGGTCTGTGCATGTGCTCCACTCGTGATGAGTAATCCCATCGTAAGCAATGCGGTTAGTATGCAAGCCCAGCAAAAACATTTTCGCATAGGAGTAATAAATTAAAAAAGGGGTTAGCGAGATGTAGTGATGTGATCCAAAAATGCCGATGAGAAACACGCGCCGGGGAATAAATATCCCGGAAAAACTCTATCAATAGGCTCCTTTGCCACGAATGACAGCGGGAATGGTCTTCGAGAGAATCCAGAGGTCAAGACGGGGTGTCCAATGGTTGACGTAAAAGAGATCGTATTTCTGGAGTTGGTCGAGCGCAATATCGCCACGTCCGGAAACTTGCCAGAGTCCGGTCATGCCCGGAAGTACGGTCGCACGCTGGCCGCGAAGTGTTATATCGAGGGAGCCGATGAGGTCTAAAGGGAATGGCCGTGGACCTACCAGGCTCATTTCACCTTTGAGGACATTCCAGAGTTGTGGAAGTTCGTCGATGCTGGTGCGGCGCAGGAGTTTACCAATAAAAGGGAGCACCCGAGGGTCATGGCGGAAGCATTGATACGTTTCCCATTCTACTCGCGCCGAAGCATCGGAAGCGATATGGCGAGCAAGAATATCGGCGGCCTGACGGTACATTGTCCGGAGTTTCCACATTCGAAATGTTTTGCCGTGGAGTCCTTCGCGGGATTGTACGATAATAATCGGGCCGGGATCGGCGATGAAGATTGCAAGTCCACTGATGAGAACGATAGGCACAGCAAGCACGCTGAGAGGAATAGCGAGCAGCAGATCGACCGCACGTTTAATAGCGATAGAATGGCTGCGTTTCATAAGAATGCGCGCGCGATAACGAATGCTTCAGCAAATCGGGCGCCGGCTTCGCTTCCACGGGACATAACCTTAGCGCGAAGCTCTTCGCTCGTGCGGCCTGGTGCATGCTCCGATTGATACAATTTCATGGCGCTGCACTTTCGTTCGAGGTGGCTCTCGTCCAGAATTACACGAAGCGTTGGGACAAAAGAAGAAAAATAACCTTGATCGGTCGAAGTCGGGACCTCGAAGAGCAGCACCGTTTTGCATCGGCGAAAGGGTCGGGTCGCGATTTCCACTGCTCGAGAAACTGCCCGATGAACTTGATGAGCATCGCCAGACCAGTGCGTCATAATCACATCAGCTCGCTCGATCTCCGGAAGCAAGAGGTCGTGGAGTTCATTTAATTTCACTTCGGCGAATGGAGCGTCCATGAGCGGATCGAGAATAACAGGCTCGGCACCAAGTACCTGGCAGGAATTGCGAAATGCCGGAATAAGACAATCCCATTTCGAGACCGATCGAAGACCGTTACTCTTGAGAGGCAGCACGATACGAACGTTATGTCCGGCATCAGCAAGCTTCGCGACCGTTCCGCCGCAGCCGAGGGCTTCATCGTCCGGATGCGCTACAATGACGGTGATATTGCTATGTGGATCGAGTAATAAACTCATACCGGATTTATTTTATGACACACTTCTCGAACCGAATTACTTCATGACAGCAACACCAAAAACTCCTGACTTTGGAGCGATGAATGTTGTTATAGAAAAACTACACACAGTCCGGAATCCTCTCCGTTCAGGTTGCAAAATCGCGAGAGGGACGGAAATTTACCCTATTCCTATCATGAGAACGAGCACTACGCAAGTGCGAAATTCAGCATACGATAGACTAATTTTGCGACGAGATAGGTGGCATGGCGAACTTTAGGATCGGGACTGAGCTCAACGACATCGAAGCCTACGATCTTTTTTCCGGATCGATTTATTTCGCGAAAGATATCCATCGTTTCATTCCAGAAGAAGCCATCGGGTTCAGGCGTGCCGGTGGTCGGCATGATCGCCGGGTCGAAATAATCGACATCGAAGGTGATATAAACTTCGTTCGTTGGGATCGCTTTTACGATCGAGCGCTGCCAGTTTGCTCCGTGCTTACCTCTTCGAATTTCCGTTGCGTAGAAAGTTTTAATATGATTCGCTTTTGCGAATTCGAATTCTGCGTTGCACTGCGCTCGTATACCGGTCTGGACGACGCGGTCCATCGGAAATCCCGCTTCGGCAACGCGGGCCATGAAACAGGCATGACTGTAAGGCGTTCCGGAATATTCCTGGCGCAGATCGGAATGCGCGTCGAAATGGAGGACGCTCATATTGGGATACTGTTCGTGATGGGCGAGTAT
>DASZLH010000257.1:0-5686 GCA_035552495.1 Kapaibacterium sp. (SeqCode)
CAATTTGTAATTTAGTTTTTTAGAAACGACTCTATCATTGCTGTTACTAAAACCGGAATTTCACTATGAGGATCGCGCGCGCAAATTTCGCCGAGGTATTCGCCGTGCTGCCCTGGCAAAATAGCAAGCTCGGCATGGGGAATCAATCGAGAGAGTGCCAACGCCTGTTCCGGTAGCACGACATCTTTATCGGCGTTTATAACGAGCGCGGGAGATTGAATCGCATGAATTTCCGAATCGGGAATATCTTTGAACGCCTTCATCCTCGCGACATCGCGCTCGAACATGCGCTCTAATCCTTTCGGATCGGGATTCTCTTTCAGATAGGCCGCTTGCAATGGCTTCGGCATATTATTGAGCGTCGCATGATCGAAACCCTCGAAGAAGCCGGGAATCATTCCACTCCGTTTATAGGTGGCCGAACAAAGCACGAGTTTGTTTACAAGCGTTGGATGACGAATGGCGATCTCCAAAGCGGTAGTACCGCCATTGCTAAAGCCCATTACGTCTGCTTTTTCGATGTGGAGTTGATCGAGCTGAGCAGCAACATCATCGGCGTCTTGTTCGAAACTTAACGGACGGTCAATATCGAGCGTGTGCCCGTGCGCCTGAAGCTCCACGGCGATCACTTTATGTGATTTTGAAAGTTCCGGCAGGATACGCCCGAATGAGGATTCGATCGTCGAGCCGCCGCCGTGCAGCAATACCAGCGGCGCGCCACTTCCGTGGACTTCATAATACATCCGAAGTCCGTTCACCATCGCGTAGTGGCCTGCCTGCGCACTCACATCTAAACGTGTGATCGTTAGCAGAAGTATAACTATTGAGGCTGTGCGTCGCATGATTTCTAACGTTTATTTTCATGGGAATTAAGGCGCAAGTGGACGCTTGCTAATGACGATATGCGTTGCCAAACTTGTCGGAACGTGCTCTGTACACTCATATCCGAGTCGTGGCAGGTCGATACCGGAGAGCAGATGTTCGCCCGAGCCAAGCAGCACCGGCGAAATGGCGAGATGCATTTCGTCGATAATGCCTGCTTGCAAATATTGCCGGATCGTCGCCGCACCGCCGCCGATCCGAATATCTTTGCCATGAGCCGCTGCTTTCGCCCGCTCCAGAGCCGCATGGATGCCATCGGTGACGAAGTGGAACGTGGTGCCACCTTCCATTTTCTCGGATGGGCGAGCGTGGTGCGTAAGCACAAACACATCGCAATGAAACGGCGGATTGTTGCCCCACCATCCTTTCCACACGTCGTCCGGCCAGGGTCCACGGATTGGCCCGAACATATTGCGGCCCAGAATCTCGGCTCCGATATTCTCGAAGCCGCGCTTCGCGAATTCGTCGTTTGTTCCTGTCGTCCCGCCATCCTTCCCAATCATTTCGTGGAATGTTCGGGTCTCGGTCAGCCACGTGTGCAGACCAGTGCCTCCTATCCCAAGAGGATGATCGAGGTCCTGATTCGGGCCCGCCCCGTAGCCATCGATCGATAGAGAAAATCCGTGTACTCGTACTTTAGACATTTTTTTCTTTTTGAGATTCTGACTGTTTACTGTTGAAGATCGGTGAGGTATGCTTTCAATCTTTCCAGGTTTTGTTGGAGCCCTTCGACCGCATGGAATACTTCGACCGCACGCTTGTAATCTTCGGCAGATTCGAAGACGTTGCGCCATTGCAGCTCTGTCTTATTTCCTCGATCGAGAAGCGAAATGAACATCTGAAATTTTGGAGTGGGACCATGTGTCAGTACGATCCGCTCCATCGGAACGAGTTCCTCAAAGACCATCTCGTTCCGGAAATTGGTGCCGTCCGGTCCGTGCATGGTGAAGTTCCATTCGCCACCCTTGCGCAACTCGTGTTCGTGAGTGGTCAGCGAAAAGCCGTTTGGTCCCCACCAATGTTCGATGTGGTCTGGATCGGTCAGGATTTTCCATACCAGTTCGCGTGGAGCATTGAGAATACGGGTTGCAGCCATAGTACGATCTATGGAAGAACT
Source organism: Kapaibacterium sp. (SeqCode) (assembly GCA_035552495.1). Taxonomy (GTDB): domain Bacteria; phylum Bacteroidota; class Ignavibacteria; order Palsa-1295; family Palsa-1295; genus PALSA-1295. Next base: position 2,000 of record DASZLH010000257.1, read on the forward strand.
TCTCGTTTCTACGAATTCTTTCAGCGACCGTCCGATAATGTCCTCCCATCCCGCCGCAAAATTATGTGCGTCGAGATCGGGATTATTGTTTTCAACGAACGTATCGAGTCCCGAATGCGTAAGGCGCAGTTTCGTTTTATCGCCTTCCGGAAATAATTCGAACGTGACCACAGAATTTCCTTTGTATCCCTCGAAGCGCCAGGAATATGCTAATTTCTTTTGCGGGATCGCCTCAGTTACTTTGCATTTGTGAATGTAAGATTTCTCCGGCGGGCCGCCCTCGAATTCAAATTCGAATCCAACTTCCGGACGGAATTCCGGAAGCTGGAAATACCATTGTTTCATCGCATCGTTGTTTGTGATTGCGTCCCACACTTTGGCGATGGAAGCGTTCAACGTGCGCTCGACGATAACAGGTGTACTCATACCGGAACCCTTTCTAAATACTCTCCGAGCCGGTCGAAGCATTCGCTCCAGCCCTGGTTCATGCCGGTCTCGACGTAGGCGTCGCGAATGTTGTTCGAGGCAAACCGCGATCGAACCGTGACGAGTGTCTTGCCACCTTTTTCTTCGAACGTAACGGTGGCAACACTTTGGAACAGGCCGCGGTCCGTTACACCTTCGTAGCGTTCTCGAAGCCGCGCTTTCCATGTTTCGGAGTGCTCGGAAAGATCGCTGGTGAAGACGAGCTTTTCTGGACGTTTAAATTCTTTATACACTCCGGAATTTGGATAATCGCCCTGGAACTCGGCTGGAAGCGCATCGGTCGCGTGCATGACGATGCGGAATGCGCCGCCTTCGCGCGGATCGGTCTCCGCAGTGGTCTCGAACCCATGCGGTCCGAACCACTGGCTTAAATGCTCCGCCTTCGTAAACGCATCGAAAACGAGTTCGCGCGGCGCGTGGATCAGGCGGCGAACGATGACTTCATTATCTATGACCTCGACGGTCATTTCATTTTTTGTTGTCATGTGATTTTTCTTTTGCTTGTAATTCGCCTAAGTACGCTTCCAGCCGGTCGAGCCGATCTTCCCACATCTGGCGGTATTGCTCGACCCAATCCGATACTTCATCTAATTTTTTTAGTTTTGCTTCGCAATAGTGCTCGCGCCCCTGCTGACGAACTTGGATAAGTCCGCACTCGACCAGAATTTTTACGTGTTTCGATATCGCGGGACGGCTGACATTAAAATGCTCGGCTATTCCGCTTAATGTCAGCGTTTGCAGCGCGAGCAATTGAATGATTGCTCTACGCGTCGGATCGGCTAATGCTTGGAATACATCTCGTCTCACAATGCCCTAAACCGAATGCGTAACCGTTCGGTTTCCTATTTTTTTGTAAATAAAAAAGGCCTGCAAAGCCGGCCTTGATGTCATCTATTGTATGTTAATCGCAGCAATAACCGCAATATTGCTGGCATGCAGGGAGTGCAGCTCGTGTCCCATTCGCAATTTGTAGCATGCCGATTTCGTACAGACTTCAACGGGCGAATCGTTCTGGCTCTTTGGGTTTACTGTTAAACCAAAATCGTCTTTTTCAGCACGATGCCTCCCGGACTTAGATCGTAGACTATCGGCACACCCGTGGCGAGGTTAAGATCGAGCACTTCTTGCTTCGTCAATCGATCGAGTTCCATCACGATCGAGCGTAGCGAGTTGCCATGAGCGCAGACGAGCACGTTCTTTTCCTGCTCCGCGATGGGTAGAATTTTTGCGCGAAAATAGGGTAGCGTTCGCGCGGCGGTATCTTTCAAACTTTCGCCGTTCGGCGGTGGAACATCATAGCTCCTCCGCCAGATATGCACTTGCTCGGCGCCAAATTTCTTCGCGGTCTCTTCTTTATTTAATCCTTGCAGATCGCCATACATCCGTTCGTTGAGTGCCTGGTCTTCCTCGATCGGAACATTGGGCTGCCCTGCGCCGCGCAACGCGAATTCGAGCGATTCGATCGCGCGAATGAGCACGGAGGTAAATCCCCGGTCGAGCGGAATGTCCGCTATCCGCTGGCCGGCCGCGAATGCTTCTTCCCTTCCTTTATCGGTCAGCGGAATATCGACCCAGCCCGTAAATCGGTTCTCGAGATTCCATTGCGATTCCCCGTGACGGAGCAGAATTAACTTACCCATTGAATTAGAAATAATCAGCGATGCACGTTATCTTCTCAATACGAACGCCTTCTCGACCAATAGAGCAGCGGGAAGATCGCAATGAACACCGTATAGAGAGCACCCACGGCACCGTAACGAAAGGCGAACTCCCCGAAGGAAATTTCGGAACCGCGTGTCATCAAAAAATAATAGATAAAATTATTTATTACCGCCCCAAGCAGCGTTAGTAGAAGAAACGGCCAATTGCGAATATTCTGCTCGATCCGCTCGGGATTGTAAAAAAAACCGACGAGGAAGCAGGCTGCGGTCTTCGAGAGCGCATGCGCGCCGACGATACCGCTCGACATTATATCGAGAATGATCCCGAGAAAAAATCCGCCGGTCTCACCAACAAACTGGCCTTCTCGGATCGTCAGCCACACCAGAAAGATCAATAAGAAGTCGGGTGAGACTCCAGCGATGGAAAGGAACCGGCTTACTAAAACCTGAACGACAATAAGCAGAATGCCGACTCCAGCATAGATCAGATATTTCATGCGTGGTATTTACAGTCGCAGCTTATAATTATCGTTTTTCTTTTACCGCTTCTTCGCGGGCCTTTGCTTCGAGCGCGAGTCGTTCGCGTTCGAGCGATTCGTCTTTCAGAATCACATAGACATGCTCAACGCGAAAGAGATTCACGGAGGGGCTGACATAGAGTGCGCGCATAAGAGAATTAGGCACGGACCGCAGGCTGTCAACCGTTCCAATGGGAACGTCCGATGGAAAAAAGGAAGAGTATTCACTCGATACCACGAGATCGCCGAGTTGCACATCGAGCGCCTTGGGCACTTCCATATACAATACCGGCCCCCCAGCCCATGAAATAATACCTTCGATACGCGTTCGAGCGATTTTCGAAGCCACCCGAAAATCCGTATTGAAGAACATTTGTACCAACGAGAAATTTTGGCTTGTAGCATATACCCGTCCCACTAACCCTGCATCGGTAATGACCGCCATTCCTTCTGCAATGCTATCTTTAGCTCCGAGATTGATCGTAAGCATGTTCCGCTGAAAGCTCGTCGTCTTGCCAACGACTTCCGCCGGCACGAGCTTCCAATCTTTACGCGATGCAATGCCTAACATCCGGCGAAGCTCCATATTCTCGGCCTCGGAGCGGCGCAACTTCGCTACTTCCGCAGCTAACTCGATCGACTGTGCTTGCAAGTCGCGGTTTTCGTTTCGGAGTGCGATCGGATTCGGTATCCATGCGTATGTCGATTGGATCGCACCAACCAACCCAGTAGCAAATGCTCGCAATGGCTCGACTTCCGGCGTGCGCGAAACAGCGATGAGCGTTAGCGAAGCAGCCACGAAGACCGTCAGCGCCACGTACTCTCTGAACGCAATGAGAAAATCGAGAAAACGACGCAAAGTAATTAAGAGTTAATAGTTAAGAATTAAGAGATGAAGAATGCAATCAATGCACCGGATTTCTTTCCATGTTTCCAAATATGCTTGGAATCTCTAATTAAGTTCGAATTTGGATTCCCGATTTCGAGGGAATCCAAACTTAATTAGAGTTTCCTTGAATCTT
>DASZLH010000258.1:0-5258 GCA_035552495.1 Kapaibacterium sp. (SeqCode)
GGCAGGAGAGGGTTGCCTCTATTCTGCCGATTCCGTTTTTTCGCTTGCGGACGTTCCATTATTTCAGCCGCCCGTGCCTGCTAATGCAGGTGTGGAAGAGCGCCGGCGCGACGCGATAATGCGCATCGAAAAAATTATTCCGAAAGTTGTCGAATCTCTCAAGCTTGATACATTTGCGAAACGTTGACCTGTGTGCGTCGCTTTCTATTATTTGCATTGCTTTTAAGTCTGTTGCCCGGCGCATACGCCCAGACACCTGCAAAAAATAATCTTTATGAGGCACGGCGAGTTGCGAAGCACAACATTCCTCTGCCATTCTCGCTTTTAGTCCCGCGTGGGATTCGAGAGGGCTATGACTTGCGGGCTTTCATTGCAAGTCCTGAATTCGGCGTGTTCGATTCTGCAAATCCTCCGGAAGTTGTTTTCGATGAGATTTATTTTACCGCGGTAGAATACGCACATGGAAATATTAGCGATGCATTGCTCGCCGCTTCGTTCGGATCGTTCGAGCACGAATATATTCCGGTCGCTTTTTTTGGATCGGAAATCCGCGTCCCGCTCACCAGCGAAGATCACGATCGTTTTGTAATGCGGCAGAGTCATTTGCCCGAGCATCTCTATCATACATCGGAAGGCGATCGCGATAAACTGCAGCATTTTTTTGCAAGCGGATGGCTCAAGGAGTCGCTCGGAATGGACTGGCTTGCGAAGCTCGCAGGTAAAATGGTCGAAGTAGGCGAGAGTATGTTTTTGGTCGGTGGATTTGAAGATCCGAGAGATCTTCATGCGAATGCCGATGGTATTCGATTCGCTGCCGGGGCGGGGAGCAAGTTTAGGTTGCCTTCCAAGGCACTGACACCGAACCCGCAATAATAATTATCCGGTCCTTTTTTTCGAAAGAAGAAACCGGTCGTCGAGGCACTTTGCAATGATCGGTGCGGCATCTTCCGCGATAAGAAGATCGTTGGAGGTGAACCGCCGCTTTCCGGTCATTATCGTTAGCGCGCCCAGCGTACGTCCATAGGCGATAAGCGGCACGCAGATGAAACTACGTATCGAGAGTCCATCGTTGACACTATGACCATCCATGTCTGCAAATAATCGATGTGCGAGGCGTGGGCTGACGCCTGGAATAAACTGGGACTTGCCGGTCTTGATCACGCGAGGATATCCATAGGCCGAGGTGGAAAGCAACGGATTAGTGTTGCGTAGCTTTTTCAAATGGATTTCCAACTCGGAATCGATATGGCGCATCAAATATTGCTTGATCATGCCGTCGTCTTCAACCAGATCGATGGCGAGCATATCGGCGTACCCATCGATGAGTACCTCGGCAATACTTTCGAGCACCGAAACAATATCGCGCTCGCCATCATCACAAATGGATGAGACTTTAGCTCGGATCGCTGATTGCAGCTCTTGTTCGATTGGACCTTCCTGTTTGTTGTCCACTAATCGATTCTTTCTGATTGCTTTTATGACTTATCGCTCCGCTAAGTGTTTCTTAACGGCAGAAAAGTAGGACACACCGGCACCCCTTTATTGCGCACGCTCCAACTTAATTACGATTCGCTGAAATGCTTCGATGGGAGAGCGTGAGAAAGGAATTCTCGGAGTCGGGATCAGGTCGTTTCCCGTGCTCGTTACGCAGGACTTAAGGGGCAATGCAGAGTATTGTTACACCGAAAGCTCCACTATTAGTCTACAAAAAATGCAAGACAATTTTTTCTTTCTCGACTGCGCGCGTGCCCATTACAGCGCGCGCCAAAATCAAAATTGTCTGAAGACCCTCGAAACGAGGGCAATATTGTTATAAGATGAGCCGGAAGGTTTGGCTCCTGTTTGAATGCGGTCCGCAAGTTTTGGGCGGATACCAAAAACGTGCTCGAACTCACTGGAAAGGACTTCCTAAAGACGGGTCAGGCGATTCCCGTCAGCGGGCAATTTCTCAAATACTGTTCGCAAAAAAAATTACGATTGGTGTTCGGGAAATGCGACATCACTACGATAAATGAATAATGAAGGTTCCGTAACGATTTTTGGAACTTCGCTATTCGATCGATTGTATTCTTTTTACTCCAAAAAAAAACGCTGACCCTGTTGTCAGAAAGCTCGACCGAACCTCCTCCCAACTTCGATCGGTCATAACCGGCTTTGGCCCCTCCAAGCCATTTTCTTTTCGCGATAAAATCCTTGCTTCCCATTCGGAAGATCTAATTGGTCTGCGGTAATTTCTGACACTTCGTGCTTACAACGAAAATTTTTCCATGCTCTTTACGATGAAAGTTATTAAAATCAGTTCTCGGGTCGCGAATCGTCCGTATGCTTATATCGTAGCGCCGCGCGATAAAAACGCGCTCGAACTAATCCAAAAATTTAAGCTCGATTATGGCCTTCCTGAGAAGCCCGCACCCGAAGAAAGTTACTATGGCCGGCTCGCCCAGGCGCAGCTTACGCATTTGAAGAAAATGCGCGGAGGCTCGCGAAGCAACCGGGCCGTGGCCTCGGACCTCTGCGAGATTTTTGTCGAATGGCTGCTCCAAAAAGACGGCTTCCGGCTTGCAAGTCCCGAAGAAATGGAAGAAGGTCCAATGGAAGAGTGCTGGTTTGCATAACCGGCAATGGATATATCGTAACTTGTACCGTTCGGCGTCGTAACTTTGCAGCGATGAATATGCTGCATTTTAAGATGGGACGTCCAGTCCATTGGCTTCTTGCTATTGGTATAATGACATTCATAGCCGGGTGCCGAAAAATCGGATTTCGGGAGCTCGATGTAACAGAAAAAAATCGAGCGTCTGTTCAGACCGCCCGAGACGTCATGGCTGAGTTGCAGCATGGACTTCATCTCTACTATGATGAGAAGCACCACTACCCGGTGACGACCGAAGCGCACCTTTACGATTCAATACGTAATTTTATCCCACAGATCGACCCCGTCCATCTTTACCGTAACGATAATGGGAAAGGCTATTTTATAGCGGTTGGCGCGCGCGCGAACCGGATTATTTATCGTTATCCGCCCACAGTCGGCACCGGGGATTACACTCTCTACTGGATTGGCCAGAATGGTGTCGATGAGGAAGGAGAGGGCGACGATGTCGATGCGTGGCAACCCGTCGATACCACGCATCGATTCGAACGTCAACGTTCGGCGGACCTTCAGGACGAACGCGAACCGGACCGGCTGCTACTCATCCGTACAGGGCCCGATCTTTTTCGCGATTCCGTCCGATTCGAAATTATTCGTCACGACTCGATTCTCTTTCAGGATTCCTGGCCGCTGATGGCCTACTTTCGAGATCGTCCGGAATTAACCGATGCAGACCGCCGCCGCATGGTGCGTACAGAGCTCGATCGTTTTCTTTCGATCGGTTCGTTTGTGCATACCGATTCTTTGCTGCAGCACGACTGGTCGAAATGGGTCGATGTAAAACCGAAGTCGCCGGAGATGGCCGAGATCGTTCACTCTGGCGAGCTCATGTTCAATTACTACGCGGGCGATCGTGGCTCCAAAGGAATCGCCTGGCTCGCATCGAAGCGGAAATTTGTAACGGTCTGGAAAAGTTAACAGGAACATGAATAGTACACGACTTTTCTTTTTGGTTTTTATCCTCGGTCTTTTGTGGAATGTAGGGGAAATTCATGCGCAGGAGCATCGAAATATTCCGATTCCCAAAGAACGCGGCGCGGCCGCCGCCGTGGATTCTCTCCATCTCATCGAGCGCAGCATGGATTCGTTACTCAAAGCGGATTCGCTGGCACGAGCACTTCGGTACGAGGAGGAACGCCGGTTCGAACGAACGGGGCAGCTTGCCACTCAACGTGCGATCGATTTGACGAATGATGGAAAGCCGGAGATGCTCCGTCTCGAAGGGTATGTCGATAAAAATCATATTGATAATACCAAGCTAACATTCACCATCAAGGACCGTAAGAAATTGCTCTTCGAAGATTCCTGGACCGCGCGCGGGTATTTCGATACGATCGATCATTTGACGGACAGCATCAAACTCAAACGATTGCGGGAAATTGTAACGGTATTTTTTGCTAACGAAAATTTCGTTGTGCTTGACTCCAGCGGGTTTATCGACGCGATCAAACGTGGAATGCCCGCCGATATTCCGGTCGGTTCATCCGGGGCGTTACGACTATTCAAAGAACCGCGCGTGATGTATAGCGTCTTTCACAGTCGCGATTACTGGTATGGATTAGTCTGGGATCCCACACGTAATCGGTTTGTACGAGCGTGGCGAAATTAATTGTGTGACTGCTCAATGTGGCGCCCATCGGGTACGATATAGTCGCAACGTGTCGAGTCCCTGGTCGATCAATTGGCTGAGGCTTTCATCGTATGTCCGCCCATCGTCATAAAAAAATCCAAGTGCAGAATCGCGGGCTTCGCCGATGGAATCGAGCACGTGCGGCAGGAGCGCTCGGCCCGGTTCGAATGGAGTACTGACCGGACTCGATCGCAGCACGACGTAGTCAATCTGATTGCGTGTGAGTTTTTCGACAGCATCTTTTGCGTTAGGCGGCGGCTGAAACATGTCGAGAGTCAGCACCTGAACTTCGGTATCGGTAAGCGCCCGATCGAGACCTGCCACATCGAAAAGAACGCGCGGTTTATGTCCATTTATTGGAATGGCATTCTGAAGTAACCTATGGATGGCTGACGCCTGATCATTTTCGATCGCATTACCAAGAGTAGTTGCCGGCAATGCGTGATTTGCTTGGAGGAATATTCCAATAATTGGAATCGTAATTCCCATCGCGCGTGCTTGCCACTGCGATGGATAAACTTCTGTCCATAATTCGAGCATGACTGCTCCGGCGATAATAATCAGTGGAGCAATATGAAATAAATAATAGGGACGGCTTCCTTCCAGCAGCACCCAGCCGATAGTACATAATACTGAAGCAACAAGGAAAAATTTTTGGGATTGAGTAATTGCGAGCCGCAGCCGAATGTCTCGGCGCGATAGCCTCCATTGCCAAATTTTATAAATTAACGCTAATAATAAAGCTGTTACAATCAGGAGGATAATGCCCGTCTGATCCAAAAGAAATAAATGAAGTCGCTCGACCATGTTTGAAACCTGAACGCTCCGTGAGAACGGACGCAACATAGGGATCTGCCCGATCACAAAGCCGTAGCTGCCCAAACTACCCCCTCGACCAAAGAGCGAAAACTCTCCAGCGCCTATCCAGTAAATAAGTGAAATCACCGAGGCTGCGCCCACAACTCCGAGCAGATA
>DASZLH010000259.1:0-24603 GCA_035552495.1 Kapaibacterium sp. (SeqCode)
TTCTTCATTCTTCATTCTTCATTCTTAATTGATGAGAGGCACTTTTCTCTCAAAATGAATGTATATCGGCCTCTCAGAAATGCTGACAATATCATGACGGACAATACATCGGGACGCGCTCATATACAGGGCGTTGGTTCGAGTAGCAGAGGGCGCGCACTGGTCGCTTTCCTCTTAGCCGTCGTTCTCGTAAATATCTCGAGCGATTTCTTTCACAAGCATGCTCCCGAAAATGTTTGCTCGTATACTTCCCTAACTGACTGCGCAGCCTGCCAGCTCGAAGCGACGGTTGCAACTCCGTATTGCGATCCGGCCCCGTTACCACCAGTTCCAGTCGTATCGGTAAGCTTCATCGAAGTTTCCGAAGACCACCCGTTCGTCCCTTCGCAGTTGCCGCCGAGCGGCCGTGCCCCTCCCTCCTGCTAAGCTAAAAACAATTCGATCGGCGCTCGTCCCGTATTGGGACGCGCCATACAGGGTATGCGTGGTATAGAGTTTATTATAAAACGCTATACCCTCTTACCCATAAAATCATCAAAAACGTTTTTGTCATTGGCTTAGCAAAATTCTTATGAATTTATTTACTACCTGGAATGTAGGCCGCACGCTTTACATTCGATTTGCATTTTTCGGAGTACTCTTTTTCATCGCATCCGCATTTTCGTCCAGTGAATCGCTCGCGCATCGTGCAAAGATTCGTACGGATCCGCCTCCTCCACAGGGCACTCCATTTACGGTCGTCGTGTATGACGGCACAAATAACCTCCCGCTCGAGCTTGCGCGCGTAGCGCTCTATCGGGGCAGCAGTCTGGTAATTGGGAAAGTTACGAACCCGGAAGGACGCGCGATCTTCTCCGATATTACTCCGGGCTGGTATCGATTAGTCGTACGATCGGTTGGATATAATCCGGTTATCGATTCCATACCGATCGATGCCTCGCATACATTCGACTCGGTCACGCTGTTCGAGGAGAGCAAAGAGGTCACGGTTTCCGGATTCCGGGAGCCAGCTATTACGACGATCGATCCCACGACAGGTAATCAAGTATTCGAAGCCGAAACATATCATGCGCCGCCCACTGCGCGCATGACTCAGCTCGTGCAGGAAAACCTGCTCGGAGCGGTCCGGGCCCCAACCGGCGAGGTGCATGTACACGGCCAGCATGGCGAATTCACCTATTATGTCGATGGTGCTCCGATACCGCTTGGCGTCTTTGGGGGACTCAATGAAGTCGTCGATCCGAAAGTTATTGAACGGGCTACGTTCATCACGGACGGTTTCCCGGCCGAATATGGCGGCCAAATGGCGGCTGTCATCGAATTACAAAATCGGGTACCGACCGGCGCTTTCCATCTCGATTTTTCGGGCTACGGAGGAAGCTATTTGCCAAGCGTCGATAAATCCACCATCCTTCAGCCGGACCGATTCCTCAATATGAATGGCCAGTCGCTCGCCATCAGCGATCACGTAGGCAAACTCGGCTTTTTCCTCTCTGGTACGCGGCAGGAAACCGACCGCCGCATCGACCCGCCGGTCCAAACGATTTTTCACGATCACGGATTCGATTACTTCTTATATGGAAAGGCCGATTACCTGCTCTCCGATAAAGACTACCTGACACTCAACCTCAACTACGGTATCACCAATACGCAGGTGCCGTTCGATTCGATTGAAGTCGGTGGAATCGGTGCTCCGCAGGCGCAGGACGACCAGCAGTACACGACCAATTCCTTCCAAACACTCTCATACTTCCGTTCTATTTCCACGGAGACCGATCGCGAAAGTAATTTACTCGTCGCCGGATTCGCGCGCGAAGGCAGCCTGAAATACACGCCGGGAGCCCTCGACGTACCAACGGTCGAAGACTCGGCCGGGGATACAGCCCATGTGTTTGGAGAAGACCGGAATTTTACCACGATCGGAATTCGAGCGAAGTACGATAACCGGCTTTCGCATGAGTTCATGTATGCGGCCGGGTTCGATCTGAGCACAACTTCGGGCACGGAAGATTTCGCGCCGCTCGATAGTGCGCGGTTCAATCCGGCAGCTCCACATAGCATTACCAATTATAGCGGTCAGGACATTGGCGCGTTCGTGGAGACGGAAATTCACCCCGCGGAATGGACGCGCATCGATCTCGGAGTCCGATATGATATTCATAAAGCTCCCGATACAACAGAGAATCAGTTATCTCCGCGAGCTCGCTGGAATTTTCTCATCGATGAGAACAATGGTGCGTACCTGTATTATGGACGACTATTCATGCCGAACAATCTCGAAGGACTCCGAAACTTTGCGTCTGCGGCAGGCGGCGCTTCTTTCCCAGGCACTTTGGCCGAGCGCGATAATCTCTACGAAGCAGTCTATACCCACTCCTTCAATTTTGGGCTTCGTAGCAAGTTGGATTATTTCATGCGCGATTCGAAACCTGGCGTGGACGATGCAACCATTGCCTCCACTTCGCTCAAAACTCCGATCAACATCGAGGAAGTCCATATTCAGGGGCTCGAATTGGGTCTATCGTACAGTTCGCCGCTCACGCCGTTTTCCGGATTTGTCAATGCTTCACTGATTCATGCGTACGGTGTAGGGACATTGACCGGAGGATTTCTTCCACCCGATGTGACCGGCGATAGCTCGGCAACGGACCTCGATCACGATCAGCGGCTCTCCGTCGTGGCATCACTCAATTATCAACCGACAGACTGGTACTTCAATGTCATGGGCATTTATGGCTCCGGACTTGCGAATGGCCAGGGCACGCCCGGCGATTATAAGACCGGATTGTTCGATTTCAATCAGTATGCTCACGTGACGCCATCCTGGATTTTCAATCTTTCGGTGGGTTACACATTCCATCTTACGGGTGGCGCAACGATCGCGCCTTCGTTATATGTCGGGAATGTGCTCGACAACGAGCATCTCCTCAAAGGCGCGTACTTCAGTGCCGCAAGTTGGGAAGAGACGCGAAACGTGATCTTAAGAGTGGACGTGCATCTATAAAAACATCGGAACAGTGATTATTGGGATTGAGGGATTTGAGAGATGTATAAATCTCTGCATTGCTTTCCTAATCCCAAAAATCCCTAAATCCCAATAATCTCGGTTCTGACTATTCTCTCGGATCGAAGCTCGAATGGTCGCGCAGATATTCCCAGACCTCGCGTTCTTTGTCGCTGAGCTTCTCGGGTACTCGGATATCGACCACGGCATATAAATCTCCGCGCGATTCATCCGGTCGATAGAGTCCGCGATTGCGCAATCGCAGCTTCAGTCCATTTTGTGCGCTGGGGGGAATGGTCAATCGCACATTGCCATCCAGTGTTTCGAATGGGACTTTGCTCCCAAGCGCTGCTTCCCAGGGCGCAACCCCGATCTCACGGTAGAGATCGAAGTTGTCGATGTCATAATACGGATGACTTTGATAGACCAGCGAGAGGATCAGATCGCCGGGAGTACTCGCGCCGTGCTCGCCTTGTCCGGCAAGGCGAATCTGTTTACCGGCAAAGGAATGCTCCGGAATTTTTACTTTGTACGTCTTCGTCGTTCCATCGCCGCGGCGAATGGTGAATTGCTTCTGCGTGCCATGAAATGCTTCCTCGATCGTGACGGGCAACTGGGCGTCGATGTCGCTGCCGCGTGTAGTAAATCCGGGTCGGCGCGTCGTCGAGGATCCTCGCTGCGTGCTCGTTCCACCAGTATCGAAGGCCGTTCGAAAGCCCATACCGGGACCAAAAAACTGACGGAAGAACTCGGAGAAATCCTCATCGCCGCCGGTCGTATAACTGAAACTGCCGCCCTGCTGCGGACCCCATTCCGGCGGCGGAGTAAATTGCTGGCCCGTCTTCCAGTTTTCGCCGAACTGGTCGTACTTCGCGCGTTTTTCCTTATCGCTCAGGACTTCGTATGCCTCGTTGATCTTTTTAAATTGCTCTTCGGCGCTCTTATCTCCCGGATTCACATCGGGGTGATGTTTCCGTGCGAGCTTGCGATACGCTTTTTTAATTTCATCTTCGGAGGCCGTTCGCGGCACCCCGAGAATTTCGTAGTAGTCTTGAAAAGAAACCGGCATGTGTCTGAACTAATCGAAAAGGCTATGGCAGTTTCTCCGTTAAAGCTTTTGCATATTCTATGGCCCGCGTAGTCATAGCCAGAAGTTCCGGGCTGAATCGCAAGACATCTCGAGCAATCTCGTCGATATTACGGGTAGCATATTCATGGGCGATTTCATTTCGAATGTCTCGAATACTACTGAGAACAGCAGCCCGCGCGATGTTTTGTTTTTCTGCGCGATTTATGATGTCGATGATGGTCCCCGCATCGTTGGCTTCAATTGTTCCAACGTAACGCAGGACTTTTTGCAGAAGGAGATCCGATAGACGCGCGAATCTGGCAGTCACGGCTTCAAATTCTCGCAATTCCGGGCGGGAATAGGGTGGACTATGAAGAAGGGACGCACATACTTCCGCCGACTCGCGGAGATAATCTGCGGCACCCTCAAGATTCTCGCAATATAATGCGAGTTGTTCCGCTCTCGATAGATTTTTTCTTGTCATTCTATAGGCACGGCATCGAACGAAACCATGCGCGCAAAGGTGCTTAAACTTCCTTCCTGCTCTCCCAGAATATCGATCTTCTGTTCCCCTAAAACCTCCCAGAGCTTCCACCGGATTCCGCGAATAATCTCCCGCGGGACTGGCTCCGTGTCCACGATCATCAGATCGATGTCGCCACCCCGTTTGGTATCATCGACGCGCGACCCGTAGAGATAGACGGTTGCATTCGGCAGGAACTGCCGAACCGTCTCGCGAATCGCGCGCTGTTCGAATTCGGTGAGTCGCATGGCACGTAAAGCCCCATTTGTTCGCAAATGTTTCGCAACTACACTCCATTCCAGACCCCGTCATGCTTTTTTGCATGCCGAGCGAGACTGCGTAGTATATTTGAAGTGATTTTTCGTACACATTTTATTCTTAAACGTTTAAACGGAGGAACCCAATGAAAAAGCTCACGTCGCTTCTACTTGCATTCTCGTTTGGAGTATTTATGCTCGCGGCCTCAGCGCCGGCTCACGCAAAGGATAAACCGATGTCCGGCACCTGGACGGGCACACTGATCGATAAGCATTGCTCGGCTAAAAATGCCAGCGATCCCAGCAGCCATGAAAAAAGCTGCGTGATGAAATGCGCGGCCAATGGTAAGGACCTTGGCATGATCGTCGATGGAAAATATTATTCCTTCGATAAAAAGGGCGAAAAGCTCGGCTGGAATATCCTGAAAAAATCGAAGGCCGAAAATAATATTCAGGTCACCGTCAACGGCAAACTTGCAGGAAATAAGATTTCGGTGTCGAAAATGATGCCGGCCTGAGAATGATTTTTTGGTCTCACCCACAAACCCCCTCTCCCCGCTGGGAGAGGGGGCTTTTTTATACTAATGGAATCGAATAACTTCGAAGCAATACTTTTCGATATCGACGGTACGCTACTCGATACCTTCGATTTTATTTATGGCGCCTTCGAGCATGCATTCGAAGTGCATGACATTCCACCGCTCCCTCGCGAACAAATTTCGGCATGGATGGGCGGACCACTCGAAGAAGTTTATACTGCAATGGTCCCGGGCTGCGATGCTCCTGCCTTAGCCGAAACACACCGCGTATTTCAATCGGAGAACGTTCATCTCGCTACGCTCTTCCCCGCGACCGTGGAAGTGCTGGAATATTTATGGAAGCGAAGATTCAAACTGGGCGTCATTACCACCAGATCACTCCGAACGTCGGTACGGACGCTCGAAATGACGGGGATTGCCAGATACTTCGAAGTTATCGTATCGGCGGAAGATGTATCCAATCACAAACCGCATCCTGAGCCGCTGCTCAAAGCGCTCGATAAGCTCGGAGTAAAACCCGAACGCGCTGTAATGGTCGGCGATACCTATGCAGACATTATGGCCGGAAAAAACGCGGGTACGAAAACGGTAGCCGCGCTCTACGGTTTTGGCGGCCGGTCGCTAATCGAGACGAATCCCGATTATGCAATCGAAGATATTCGAGACCTTCTCAATGTGGTCGCTGAGCTTAACCGAGATAGCTCTTAAGCGGGAGCGTGCGCGTCGTATGGCGCAGCCGTCGAATGGCCTTTTCCCTGATTTGGCGAACACGTTCGCGTGTTAAGGCAAACTTATCGCCAATTTCTTCGAGGGTTAGCGGGTGAATATCGTTGAGGCCAAAGTAGAGCTCCAGCACTTCGCGCTCGCGGGTCGAAAGGCAGGTTAGCGCGCGCTTCACGTCGTTCTTCAGCGAATCGCTCATGAGGACGGAATCGGGCGGTATCTGCCCGGAGTCCTGAAGCACATCGAGCAGCCGGTTATCTTCGCCCTGCGTGAATGGCTGATCGACCGAGAGATGCCGTCCCGAAATTTTCAGCGTTTCCGCAACTTCTGCCGCTGACATTCCAAGTTGGTCCGCAAGCTCGGACGCCGTTGGTTCGCGCTCGAATTCCTGTTCGAGCTGCGAGAATTTCTTACCGATCTTATTCAGCGCGCCGACGCGATTGAGCGGCAACCGAACGATGCGCGATTGTTCCGCCAACGATTGCAGGATCGACTGCCGAATCCACCACACCGCATACGAAATGAATTTGAACCCGCGGGTCTCATCGAAACGGCGCGCGGCTTTAATAAGTCCGAGATTGCCTTCATTGATGAGATCGCCGAGTGAAAGCCCCTGGTTCTGATATTGTTTTGCGACCGAGACCACGAACCGAAGGTTTGCTTTGACAAGTATTTCGAGTGCATGCTGAGCGCGTGGCCCTTCCGTTTTAATTTCTTTTGCCAGATCGATCTCCATGGCGGAGTTCAGCAAATCCACCTTGCCGATCTCCTGGAGATACATATCCAGCGATTGGCTCTCGCGATTCGTATATTGTTTCGAGATACGCATAATGATACGTGAGTTTTAAGGTTTAGAATGCAGAGTGATGCGAGTTGCTCGTTCGAATGAGATGTTAGCGTGTGCGGCGTTCGACCGGAGCCGAATGCAGTTCTACCGGTGCGGGGATAACGTTCCAGACATTGACAATTCCAAGATGCCGATACCGGTCGAAATGAAACTTCGTAAGCACGGTAAGATCGCTGATCTTCGCCATACCGAGTATCATGGTTTCGCGATCGGTTGCGAGATCGTCGAATGTTCGCGCATACTCGGCAAAGGGCCGCGCATACCGCGCGTGAAAACCGAGCACTCGAACGAGCCGGAGCAGGGCAGCAATTGCATTTCGTTCGGGATCGCTCGCGGTTGCGCGGAATAACTCCATAACGTTTAGCATAGTGGTGTAACACACAGACACACCGAGCGCGCGACGCAAAAGACTGGGCTCTTCCGGCGGCACTGCGCGACCCCCTTCGATCGAAGGACCTGCAATAAGGAATTCTGCAAGGATGTCCGTCTCGATCAAAAACTTTGGGAATGTGCGCTCCTCGTTGGAACGCTCGCGCCCTTTCAAAGAGGACTCGGAACCTGGTATCAAATTATTCGATGTTTCTCCTCTGTTAAAAGTCCGGCTTCGCTACATTTCTATGAGCGAAAGCCGTTTCAGAAATTCTTCGCGTTCCGGCCACAGCGCACCTTCCGAAGTAAGCGCCTGCGCTACCGTGGAAAAGTCCAGTTGCTGTTGCTCCGCGATTCGATCGACCTCGAGTTGTTCTCCATCGTGATGCTCCGGCCAAACGAGCATTCGTACCGTCGAACCATTCGAAAGTGTCGCGTCCATATTTTGGACGGATGACGTATCGACTTCGATCGTCAGCCTCGTTCCGGTCGTTCGGACCGTACCCGATACTTCTAATGGTCCAGCCATCACAATGATTATCAAATACCTTTTCTTGCTCCGAGCCTGCCTTTTCAGCATCTGGAAGCTGCTATGACCGATATTCGGCTGCATGAACGAGCTGTAATTTTCGTTCGTTCCGATTTAGATTTGGATTTAAGCAAAAAATGTCGTATATTCAGGTAATTTAATAAGTCGGGGTTTACTCTCTCGCCCATCCAGTTCTCACTCGCGATTGCTACTCGCGGTCAATACACAATCACATTATTGCCACCGAGCTCTTTCGCCCGTTCGATCGCAAGCTCTGCTCCTTCGATCAACTCTTCGATCGTACCATCCCGCCGCGCGCCGGAAACTCCGATCGAGACCGTGACCGAAAAGCTCCGTTTGCCGATCGCGATTACTTCGCTCACGATCATCTTCCGCATTTTTTCACTCCAGAGATAACCTTCTTCATCCGTCGTGCGGACGAGGAGCACGGCGAACCGATGTTCGCCGGCGCGCGCGATCACATCGAAGGACCGCCCGCCAAACCGTAACAACCGTGCAATCGCAAGCACGATCGTATCGGAATCTTCCTGTACGAACCGAGATGCAAACTCGGATGCGCCATCGACCTCGAAGAGAACGAATGTTAACGGTTCGTCGAACTCCATCGCGCGTGCAAGCTCTTCGCGCGAGCGCATGAGAAGTCCGCGCTTATTCAAAGCACCGGTCAATAGATCGGTCAGCGCGCGCTCGCCAACGATTTCCGAAAGTGCGACAATTTCGAGCGCGGCAGCGGCGCTGCGTGCGAGATGCTCCAGCGTTTCGACGTCAGCGTCGGTGTAGCGGGCGCGCTCCGTATGCTCTATCGCAAGCGCGCCGTAATTTTTATTGGTCGTGCGAATCGGAATGACCAGAAAGGAATGCCCCACGGCAGCAGTCTGGTCTTCTTCGAGATTATAGCGCACGCTCTGCGCGCTCAGCACGTCCTGGCGCACGCTTCGTCCGCTCTGCAAACATTTTCCGACGATACTTTCCGCCAGCGCGATGGGCGTTTGTGGCGGCACGTATGCCCCGCCATGCTTCGATTGCAAGGTCGCAATCGACCAGATACGTCGGGTTTCATCGAACGACGCCGCAGCAAGCCAGTCCCAGTCGATGATCTCGCTGGCGGCTTCCGTAAGGGCGCGCAAAATATAGTCGGGATTTTTTCGCTGCTCGCGAAGCACTCGAAGTGAGGTATCGGGACTCACGATCTGGTGCAGTTTCCGCGCCGATTCGAGCGTGCGGGCCGATGCGAGCAAATCGTATTTTTCGATATACGACCGGATCAGTCCCGCGATAAGCTTGGAATAATTCGTGAGGATCCGCAGCGTCTCCTGAGAAAAATTTTCTTCGATAACGGAATCGACCGTAAGCACGGCTACGAGGCCATCCCCAAATAAGACGGGCATTCCGGCAAAGGAAGCAATACCGATCGCATCGCGATAGTATGGAATGAGGTCGAGCTCTGCCTGAGGCATGATCGTAGAATGCAATTCCGGCGTGCGCTTCGAGACGACACGGCTCACCGCATCGAGCTCGATGGGAAATCGTTTGTCCGCAACGAGAAATTGATAGGCACGGTCGTCGAGCGCGGCGGACTCGAGTACCAACTGCTGATTTTTGGAATTGACCCAAAAGAACATCGCGCTCGTCGCTTCGACTTGTTCGCGAAGAATATCGAGCAACTCCCCGAGCAGCACTACAAAATCGGCGCGTGGGTCGCGCGGTTCGCGCGCGCGCCGCGGATAGGAATCGAACGAACGGAGCGCGTCCAGGTATGCTTTCAGCGAAGGTTCGATCCGAGGTTCGAGCGGAATATCGAGAGTTAGCTTGCTCGCAATTTCTTCCTCTTCGATAATCTCTTGTATGATCTCTTCTAACGGTCCGTCCGAGTCGCCATCTTCATAGATCGAAACGGTATACGGCAGAGGAGCTTCATCCCCGGCAATCGGTTCCTCTTCATCATCGGCGTCGTCATTTTCATAGCCGCTGGTCACCACCCATACGTCCGAAGCATTCTCATCTTCTTCTTCATTCGCCTCGAATTCTATTTCCGCTATTATCGCGGCCTCTTCGGCTTCCGATAGTATCTCATCACCATTATCTATGATAAAATCCGAATTAATTGTGTCCTCGAATTTTTCCGCGATAGTACGTTCACCGGATGCCTCGACTCCATTGGAAGAAAAAGAGCTATCGCCTGAGCCAGTTTCCCTTTCATCAGCATCGGTATCGTCGAAGAATAATTGCTCTTCGTTCGAATCTAAAATTTCTGCTTCATTCAGAATATCCTCTTCGCCCAGAATTTCTTCCTCGTCTAGGATTTCTTCCTCGTCTAGGATTTCTTCCTCGTCCAGCATCCCTTCCTCGCCCAGGATTTCTTCTTCGTCCAAAATTTCTTCTTCATGCAGGATCTCTTGCTCGCGCAGAGCCTCTTTTTGTTCTATGAAGGCCCGTTCGTTTCGTGCGACCTGCTCTTCATGCGCCGTGCGATTCCTATCGTCCGGATCGCGCCGCATTACTCGAATAACCGACCGCTCATGTTCGGCAAAGTAAGGACCGTTAGGTTCGGGCTGGCTTTCGGGAATTCGTACCGGCTCTTCCGGTGACTCCGGGCGAGGACGGCGAAAAAATGGAAGTTTGTTTTGGACGCCGATCATTTCATCGCGCAGTGATTTCAATCGCGGAACGGCCATGCGAAGGATCCCCGGCTTTTGGTGTTCCATACGGTCCTGACGTTCCTTCCAGGCACGACGCTCTTCTTCGACCTGCGCTTCCTGCGCAGCCCGTGTAATCTGAAAATCGTCGAACGTGATTTTTTTGGGGGCCGGTCCGTTGGCTCCCTCTCGCGAAATGCTTTTTAGATCGCGCCGTTTATTCATTCCATCTCCGGAAGTAGAAGAAGACCGTGATTGGAAAGACCCTTCGTTACGGGACATTCGTTCGTTCATTCCGCTCAATTCACGTTCGTCGTATTCGTTCGTCATAGCACTGCTATAGCGTCCGGGCAAGTTCGTCATCCCGGCAAACGCTCGTTCACCGGATGTATATTACGGTATCATTCGAACCTTGAACTTGCGGGAGGAATTCCGAAGAATAGAGAATTTACTGCAAATTTCATGGACAAAATTTTTCGCCAACATGAATTATTGCAGCAATTCGACCGAGACGGCCTGCGTGCCCATCTGCGATACGGTGCGCTTTTGCCCGGGATGCTCCTTATCTTCCACAATAAATGTGAACGACCGTTTTTCGGAACGCGACATTTGATAGAGTAATCCCGTCGCATCTTCGAGGCGCGTCAGCGTATGCGAGTTTACAACAAAATTCGTGAACGTCTCTTTGACCGGCCCTTCTTCGTTTACCATTTTTTTCGGCGTCGCGACCGTGTTCTCTTCCAGCACCGCGAGAACTTTATCGTTGCGCTTTTCGAGTCCTTTCACCGTTTCCGTTGCTGTCAGCGTAACGGGTGAAGTCAGTCCCTCCGTAACGGGTAAATTCGTTTCGACACTGTTATGCCAGGTCGTATCTTGTACGAGCGGGTGCATCGGACTGTGACCGAGCACTTGTGTTACATAGGAAACCACGATCTGTCCGGCCTGACGTGTCGCCATTTGTTTGACTCGCGGGTCCTTGCGCACCGAGTCCGGGACGGTCAGCATCAGCCCGTTCGCAATTGCACTCACATCGGGTACGTCGATTAGATCGCCAAATTTATTGGTCTTGATCGTAAAGTCCTTACCGATAAGCAGATTGAATTCCCGAAACTTATCGCTGGCGCGGTCCTGGGGGTTACTGCTCGAGTAATGCACTTTCTGCGTATCCTGTGTCTCATCGAGGTTCACGGTATCGATTCGCATAGTTAGCTCCGTCGTGCTGTCTTTATTCAGCATTTTGACGGTCTCACGCAAATAATATTCGGTCGTGCTCGTGCTGGAATGCTTCACGGCTCCGCCGGTGGGTGGTTGATCCGAAAGGCTGGCGTCCATGCGGTCGATGACATGATACCGGGCGGTCGTACCGGCAGCCGGACGAAAGTATAGATGGTGGTTCGTATCCCGAATCGCGACCGGCTCGGCCTTGACGGTCGTATCGACCGCAGGAATTGCAGCGCCGTTCGCAGGCGCCTTCTCGTTCTTATTACATGAGATTATGGATACGGCCAAAAATGAAACACACAGGGCTCGCACAAAAAAACGTTGCATGAAGTAGCTGAAAGATTTAATAAGAAAGAAATTTACGAAGTAACGAAATGATACGGTGGGACGCTAACGTATTTTATACGCTACTTGTTGCAGATTATTCGTTACCAGTAGGCGCGTTCGCAGGCGAGGGATGCCGCGTTGAATCCGGCGCGTAAATTTTGCCAGTCTCAGGGTCGATGACGTTCATTCTTTTCATCGCCTCCGCATTCGGATCTTTCGGGGTACCTTTATGTACTTCGATCTCCTTGATCGAGACCGTCCCACCGCGCAATACCGCGACGGGATACACATCGGTTGTGACGATTCGCGTGATCTCTTCCGGCACGTTATCGATATCGACCCCAAGAAACACATTCGCAGTGTCGCGATAAATCGAATGTGTGATGAAATTATCTTTCATTTCGATCGTCCCCATTCCGCCGCCTCGGAATTGCTTAATAATCAGTGGAGTCGCAATGCCTTCGAGATAGTCGATATTTTTTGGAGGTTCGAAATAGGTGGCTCGCACCGTAATCGAATTTCGGTTGGAGCGGCTCGTGACCGATCTCGTAATCGGTATTTCTGTCGCAGTCGATAGTGAAGTATATTGTTGGCCCGTCCCGGCAAGTCCGCCGAAACCTAATTCGAGTAATTGGCCGATGCGAAGCGAATCGGTAAGGGAAAGCATTGCATGGACCATATCGTAATCGTAGCCTTTGCCGACGGCATCGTCGTGGAATGACTGTAAGTTTTGAAAATCGTGGATCGTCCCATCCTGCCGCATGGTAAAGAGGAGAGTCTGTCCCAAAAATTGCGCGCGCGGCAATACTTTTATATCGTGAAGAAAATGTTCGATGTCGCCGGAATACGCGGAATTGAAATGAAAGAAATCTTCCGCGTTGGCCCCTTCACCGATCGCGATCGCAGTCTTGAATGAATCGAGCGTTGCCCCGATAATCGCCGAGCCATCGGGCAATACTTTCTGGACGGTCTCGGTGAACGAATAATTCGAAGTTCGCACGCTGGGCCGCGTTTGATCGCTATCTACTTGCGGAAAGTGCATCTCCAAACGCAGCACTTCGGTAATAACTACGCGATGGATATCTCCCTCACGAAAATCGAGATGATATTTGGATGCGCCTGCCCCTCGAGCATCCGCACCACGGCCATACGTTAAAATAGAAAACGAAAGAAGAACGAGAACGATAGTAAACTTAAACTTCATTTCAATAGTACTTTTACCACAATATTACTTTTTTTATGGAATCTCTGATGACATGATATGGTCTTTGATGTCATTGCGAGGAGGAATCACGGAGTGAAGCGGAGTGATTCCCGACGAAGCAATCCCTTCCCACACGGGATTGCTTCGTCGAACAAAGCTCCCTTCGGTCACTTTGTTCTTCTCGCAATGACAGAAACTGGTCTTCATCAGAGGTTTCGTATGCAGCGATACAGTGCGAAAGCCGCGAGCGTCATTCCATCCCACACTTCGCCACTGCATATAAGACCAACGAGTTCGTCAAAAGTAACAAGGACCGGCTCGAATTCTTCGCTCGCTTCCGGTTTTGCTTCGCCCGAAACGAGGCCGCGAGCGAGATAAACGTAACACTCTTCATCGCTCGCTCCGTTCATTGGATTGAACCATCCAAGCGGAATTAACTCACTGGCCTGATACCCGGCTTCTTCCAGCAACTCTTCCCGGGCCGATTCTTCGCGCGATTTACCCTCTTTTACTCCCCCGCCCACAAATTCGAGGCTTTCCCTCTGATTGAGATACCGGAATTGCCGAAGCATCATCAAGCGTCCATCCGCAAGCTCCGGAATGACAAATACGGCGCCCCGCGTATGCACATAAAAAAACTCGCCTTGAGAGCCCTCCGGATGAAGATACTCATCTCGCCGGTATTCCCACCACGGGTTTTTGTGCAGAAGTTCGGTCGTAATCCGACGAAGGTGCTTGAGCATGGGTTTTCAAACGCTGGGGATAGGGAGAAATATGCCCCGGATGCTTTCGGGTTACCGAGGCATAATATGTCGTCTCTCCGGGACTCTGGCTCTTAAAAAATCGGCTAACCCCGGGTTCCGCTTCGCTCCACCCGGGGCTACTAATATGGCGTGCCTACGGCACTGAGAAAATAGTCGCGGAGCGTCGGAGTACTCGCAGCCCAGGGTGGAGCGAGCTTGCGAGCGGAACCCTGGGTTGGCATTGCGTTTTAGATTCCCATAGCCCTGAAGGGACGGAGTATATCGGCACCCTCCCCCGGTCCCTCCCGCTGCTGCGGGAGGGGAGAATAAAAAAAATGAGTTGGGCTGGAAGCTCCGACCTACGCGAGAATTTCTCGATGTTTTATTAGCTACAGGAACTAAAAAATGCAGAATTATTGTTCTAAATTCATGCTTAATAAAACATATCTTTTCCATCAAATTCTTTTCCTAAAGAAGCGAATTCATTAACTTTGAATTGACACTGCATACATATTTTTTTGATCTATTTCTTAAATTCTTTCCTTAAGAATGTAATTTATGAATTTACAACTGACACCACACATATAATATTTTTGGCATTTGGCGAAACGGCGTGAAAAATGGCATTTGTTAGCGTCAATGCCAACAGACCAATTCCAGCAGTCCCTTGCGATCTATAATTTATAGACTAAGCCGATCATAGGAATTGGGTAATTACCGCTTTCGGACAATGAGGATAATACATACAACGAAGCATTAATCTTAACATGCTCCCATCCAAATTGTAATTGAACGCCAGGGATAAGAAGAAAATATCGCGTAGATTCCGAATAAGACCAATAAGTGGGATAGAAATATGAATTATAGGTAGTAATAATATCCTGATACATGTTTACATAAGTAATTCGTGTGAGGAAGCTGATCGATGCGATCTTTCCTTTATAACCCACACTTCCCTGCATCCAAGCATTCCAGAAGTGAACTTGCTCGTCACCTCGCGTCGAATCCATATCGAAAAAATTCAACTCAAGACCCTCTTCGCCAAAAGAGGAAGCTCCCCAGCCAGCGGCTGCAAAGAATGAGTAGGTAAAATGTGGGCCGGGGCTATCAAACAGGCCGCAGCCCAATTCTCCGCCCCATTGGTTGCCGCGAAGATTGGGAGAACTTGGCGCCGAGAGCGAGCTACTAGCGAGCAAACCGAAATGACCAGTAAGCGCGTAGGCTGCTGTTACGCTGCCGCCGTAATTCGACATGGTACCACTCACTTCGAGGTCGTGCCGCGCTTCGAGCATGGGAGCGCTGGGGGCCGATGGAAAGTATGAGGACGTAATCGGGCCCCTGCTCGCGCAGCCGGAAAATAATACAAATACCAGTAGCCCGAGTGCCCAATATCTCATGTACCAGGAACACCCGAAGGAAGAAAAAGGAGTTATCCCAAATCCGCCAGCTCTCGTTCGGTAAAGAAGAATGCGATCTCGCGGAGGCCATTCTCGACTGAATCGGAGCCGTGCACGGCGTTCTCGCCTTTGTTCTTCGCGTAGAGTTTGCGGATGGTGCCGGGGGAGGCTTCGGCTGGGTCGGTCGCACCGATAACGCGGCGCCATTCGGCGATGCCGTTCTCTTTTTCGAGCGCGATCGGTACGCATGCGCCTTCGGACATAAAACTTACCAGTCCTTCGTAAAACGGGCGACCCTGATGAACCTCATAAAATTTTCCGGCCGCTTTGTGCGAGAGCGCGACCATTTTCAGTCCGAGAATTCGAAAACCCTCTTTTTGAATGTGCGCGATGATGTTGCCGATATTGCCGGCACGCACGGCGTCCGGCTTAATGATACACAGTGTTTTTTCGATTGCCACGGTTCTTCGAGTAACGAGTGATGAGTAACGAGCGATGAACAATAGTGATGAGCGCGCATAACGCAATTCATGCCTCACTCGTTACCCGTCGCGCTCTGTATTGCAGGGATTGGTTGGTCTACCGCTCCGCGA
Source organism: Kapaibacterium sp. (SeqCode) (assembly GCA_035552495.1). Lineage (GTDB taxonomy): Bacteria > Bacteroidota > Ignavibacteria > Palsa-1295 > Palsa-1295 > PALSA-1295. Next base: position 16,003 of record DASZLH010000259.1, read on the forward strand.
GCGTTTTGCGGATGTCGCGGTTCGGGCCACGCCGTGATCCACGCCGGCCATGTTTTCCTGGGATAGCGTATCGAGCCGGGCACAATATCGGGCGTCTCGATGCGCCACTTATCGACAAGATCTTCATTTTGATGCGATACCGTATGCATGACATTCGAAATCTCCCACCATTTTAGCAACCCATCGATAAGTAAGCCGCCCACGAGCAACCCGATATTTAAACCGGTATTCGATTTGCCGCCAATCAAACGAACTGCGCCGACCGTGGCCGTTGCTACGGCTGCCGTTCGAGCGGCCAAAAATTCGATGCCCGTCCACGTCTTACCGAGATAAACGCCTTCCCCTAAAATATCTCCGGCCAGAGGCACCATCGTGAACGAGAGCGCAAAATCGTAGCTATAAAATTCCTGATGATACGCTTCGAGATGCCCGCGATATTCCGCTGCGGAATCTCGCCAGGCTGGATTCCAATAATTCGGTGAGTCGATCGCCGGAGCGTTGGGCGTTACCGGCAATGAGAGTGAAGCAAATAAAACGAAAACGTGCAGCATATTTAATGTGCGCGTTCCATTTCCTTGCCACGCTCCGTGGGAACGCCAGCACTTTTATAAGCGCGAAAGCCTCCATCGACGGACCAGACATTCCTGTAGCCCATTTGCTGGAGCACATCTGCGGCGAGCGCGGAGCGAAATCCGCCGCCACAATAGAGCAGCAATTCGCTGTCTTTATCCGGGACGAGCTTTTCGATGTCGCGCTCGATCACGCCCTTGCCGATATGCAGCGCTCCTTTGACATGCTCTTCACGAAATTCATCGTCTTCGCGCACATCGACGAGCAGCGCATTCGGGTTCGCTTTCAAACGCTCCTGGGCTCCGGGCACGTCTGTTTGTCGAACTCGTGCTTTCGATGCATCGACCAGTTTTAAAAATGCTTCATTGTGCATAGCAATCGTTCGGTTATGCTATTTTCTGCGGATTGTTTTTTTCTTTTGAGATAATTTCGCAACAGCTTTTTTCATCGAAGGCTTTGCGCGTCCGATAGCTTTTTTCGCTAGCGATTTTTTTACCGGCGCTCGTTTTGCAATTGCCTTTTTGGTGGCCGGCTGTTTGGAAGCTGACTGTTTAGCGGCAGCTTTTTTCGCAGGTGCCTTCAATCCGTTGACGGCAACAACCGTGCGCTTCCGATTGGCGAGCACGCGCGAGATCGTTTCTCCGATCACTGCCGGACTATCGACGACCGTAATACCATTTTCGGTCATTGTCTTCATCTTCTCGTCGGCAGTGCCTTTGCCACCAGAGATAATCGCGCCGGCGTGCCCCATGCGGCGTCCCGGAGGGGCAGTACGTCCAGCGATAAATCCAACGACCGGCTTTTTGAAATGCGCTCCGATCCATGCGGCGGCTTCTTCCTCGGCTGTCCCACCGATCTCACCGATCATGACGACGGCATCCGTTTCATCGTCGTTCGCAAAGAGCTTGATCGCGTCGATGAAGCGCGTGCCGACAATCGGATCTCCGCCGATACCAATGGCGGTCGATTGTCCGAGTCCTTCGTCAGTAAGCTGCTTTACCGCTTCATACGTCAGGGTGCCGGAGCGCGAGATGATCCCGACGCGCCCCTCCTTATGAATAAAGCCGGGCATGATGCCGATCTTCGCTTTGCCCGGCGAGATTACTCCGGGGCAGTTCGGCCCAATGAGTCGTGTATTCGAAAATTTTACTTTATTATAGACCACGATCATGTCGCGCACCGGAATTCCCTCGGTGATACAGACGACTAATGGCAACTCGCTATCGATCGATTCCAAAATGGCATCGGCGGCAAATGGCGGCGGCACGAAAATGCACGCGGCATTCGCACCCGTCTCGCGGACGGCATCGGCGACCGTATTGAAGACCGGAACGCCTTCGTGCATCTGCCCGCCTTTGCCGGGTGTCACACCGGCCACGACCTTCGTGCCATATTCGATCATCTGCTTCGTATGAAACGATCCTTCACTGCCCGTAATACCCTGGACCAATAACCGGGTCTTCTTATCGACTAAAACGCTCATTAATTTTATGGTTCTAAATTAGGTACTATGCGTAACCGCTCGGAATAATATCCTGCAAAAATACGACGGTATTCGTAACAATCGTTGGAGAGCAATGGATGCGCGTGGGAGTGATTTCTTTCCCGTGGCGATTCCATCCAATTCGAATCGCTGCTTATAATGGTAAAAAAGATTGCAATTATCCTCTCCTTCTCGCTTTATGCGATAACCGCGATGGCCGGTCCGATTGTACCCACGCGTGGTTTTCTGGTGCAGCCGCGATGGGATGCGAAGACCGATACCACGTCTGTTTTCGATCATGCCGGATATTGGGCGCAGGTCCAGCGCGGCTTCGGGAGCGACAGCGACCGTTGGGGATGGAGCGCGACGATGGGCGCGATCTTCGAGATCGCTCGATGGCAAGGTAATAAATCGCTCATCGGATTTACCGGCACTGAACTTACCGCCGATACTCACAGCGATATTGATTTTCGTCCGCGCGGCATCGTTTGGACCGAAGGCATTTTCTACGCCGTGCACGAAACTCCTTCCTTCGATTGGCAGCTTGGCGCATTTTACAACTGCCGGCATGATGTCGATAATGGCGACCCCGGACAATATAGCGATGTGGGCGGCCAGCGCACGCTTATCTATTGCTCGCTCGGCGGCAAAACGATTTTCCAAAGTGAGAAGCTTTTCGGTCTGCCATTTCCTACAACTGCTTGGCTCCATGCCGATCTTTACACGATAGGCGAAGATTACCGCCTCCCAAAGATCGACTCGAATATTGGCACCAACTTTTCGAATATCGCATGGTCGTTCGGAGAGTCGCTTCAGACGAAGTTTGCAGAATGGGGGCGCAATGCAATCTACTTGATGCTGAATACGAACTTCACGGCCTTTAGTCATAATAATGCCGGTTTTTTCCAAAAGTTCGTATCCGTTGCGCAGATTACCTCCGACGATCACATCGAGTTGGGTTATGAATTTCATGGACGCGAAGGGCGTATTCAACTCTATGCCGGATGGGAGGGATGGCAGGACGATGGGCAGACTCCTATCCCCCGCGACGCGAATTACGCCTTACTCGGCATTCGCGTTACCGGCGCGGACCTTGTGACGTTCTGACACATTATGTCGCAACCCGACGACCGCGAACGTATGCGCGCGCTCATACTTCGGTATGGATGGAATTCGACGTGCTATCAACTGCTGAACCCCGGCTTTCAATACTGGTTTAGTGATGCTTCCGACGATAACGAATCGGGTGCCGGATATGTAGAATATGCCTGGACGCGCATTGTGGCGGGATCGCCGGTCGCGCCTCGAACAAATTTGGAACGCGCCGTTCAGCAGTTCGAAAATGATGCAAAGCATTATGGCCGTCACGTTTGCTACTTTGCGAGCGAGGCACGGCTGGAATCGTGTATTGCGGACAAACCTGGTTATTCGGTAATTCTTCTTGGCGCGCAACCCGTTTGGAATCCAGGCGAGTTCGTGAATATTACTGCAAAATCGGCGTCGCTTCGCGCGCAATTACACCGGGCATCGAATAAAGGTACGATCGCAGAAGAATGGCCGATAACGCGCGCGACGGGTAATGCAGAACTTCAGCGAGTGCTCGATGAATGGCTCGAAACACGCGGACTGCCAAGCTTGCATTTTCTCGTCGAGCCACAAACGCTTGCCGATCTCGATGGCCGCCGCATTTTTGTGGCCTCGAAGCATGGCCGAGTTGTCGGATTTTTGAATGTCTCCCCGATTCCGGAGCGCAATGGATGGCTCGTCGAGCAATTCGTTCGCGGCCGCGATGCGGAAAATGGGACGATCGAATTATTGTTGGAGCGCGCCGCGCACACACTTGCACAAGAGGGATTTACGTACTTTACGCTCGGTCTTTCGCCGCTCACACAGCAGGGCGGAAAACAAATACAGCCGGTCTCTCCGCTTATTGGGTTTCTATTGCGCTGGGCGCGCGCGCATGGGCGCAGATTTTATAATTTCGAAGGACTCGAATTTTTCAAAACGAAGTTCGAACCGGAAATCTGGGAGCCGATCTATGCAATCTCGAACGAGCCGCACTTCTCGCTTCGTTCGCTCTACGCAATAGCCTGCGCATTTACGCGCGGGCATCCGATACTAACGGTCCTCGCAGGAGTCGGCCGAGCGATCGCACAAGAGGTACGATGGCTATTTCAATCCTCGAAAAGCTAATTTATTCCACGACCAGCTTTTGCTGATCGGCTTGCTCGCCATTTACAATCATCCGCGCGAGATAGCAGCCCGAAGGTAACGAAGCAGCATTCATCTCGATCGATGATTGACCCGCTGGCATCATGCCTTCGGCGAGCGTCCGTACTTCGCGGCCCAGCATGTCGAATAATGTAATGTGAACGGATGCGGCTTCAACAAGCTCAAAACCAATATGTGCTTGGTTAATAACCGGGTTGCCGGAGATGAGCAATCGGGCAAGGGGGGCAACATTCGCCGAAGCAACAGCAGAAAATTGCGCGAGGCTGACATCGCCTATTGACTCGACATCGAAGCCGCTCGTGGCATTGCCTGCTACGTCCTGCACGAAGACGACGGCGTCCATATAGGTGAGATTCCATGTCGGGTGCTGCGAGGGATCGTAGGTCACATCGAAGCTCCTCGTTTCATTGGCAGCCAGCGGAGTTGAACCCGTTGGCCCCGGAAGCATAACTCGAAAAATATTATCCCAGTAGCCGCTTGGGGGATTGCCATACGCCTCGCTGTTGTCGTAAACGATGTGAGACTCCTTGATCGCAACAAACGCAATAGAAGAACCGGACGATGGACCGGTAGCGATAAATGTAATATGGATTAAGCCCCCAGCATCTTTCGTCGCAGTGACATTGATAGGGGTTAGGGGAGTTTGGGCATAGGTTTGTGTGGTTGTAGCCCACTGAGTTTGCGAAGCTGGAATACCATCGATGAGTCCGCTGGGATCTACTTGAATATTATATAAGCTTTCACGCGCAGCGACGCTTGGATTTGGGTTTGAATTTGGTGGTTTATGGCTTGGATTATAAAATAAATCGTAAGGATCGGTGATCTCATTATGATAACTGATGATTTCAACACCCAACTCAGGATGTTGCGATGCATACCCATAATACTGCTCGTCCGGCCCACTGCAATTGCCGCAATTGATATTGCTGAATAGCTCTGCTAATACTTTCGGTTGCGTTTGCGCGAAAGACCGATTGGCAAAGGATACTGCGAAAAGAACGAGAAGAGGCAGGTATTTTTTCATCGCGATAAAAATTAAATTTGGCTGGTCAGCGTAAGCCGTATTCCTTTGAACGGCGGCACGACGCGGCAAATTCCGCCGGTACAGTTGAGTCCGCCACGCTCGGAGCCATACGACATCAGCAATGTGTGCGAGCCGCCCAGCCGAAGCGAGATAAATCCCTGCGGCCAGTTATTCTCCAGATGAAACGGCATGTTCTCATACTGAATGTCAAGATCGAGAATGCCGCCAAATGTAATGATAGGATTGAACGAATATTGCAGCGTGATAAGCTCGTTAAGCCGCATTTTATCGGGCGTCGTGAGTGAAGCATCGTATTCCCATTGATGTTCGAGAATACCGAGGAAGCTCTGGGTGGGCGTGGTCTCGTACTGTAATTTTCCGGCAATGGTCGTCGTCCATCGGTAATCGGTCGCGCTGGGATCGAACGCATTATAGACGATGACATCGCTGCGGCGATGAAATGCGACTTTGGCATAATTGAGATCGTTGGCCGGATCGAAATCCCATTCGACTTCCGCAAATGTTTCCCAGAACGGATAAAAACCCTGATCGTGTAATTTCGGGAAAATGCTCGTGCTGTCAACGGCTACTCCGGCGCCACTCCACTTATCGTGCGTGCTCGACGCAGCCGCATTGAGATTGATCGTCACGCGCGGAATCGCGGTGATGTTCGCTTCAACTTCATAGCCAACTTCATCGTCAAAATTCACGGAATGTGTCGTCCGGGTGATGGACGTATAGGTCATGTCCTTATATACTTCCGGCGGGCTTGCGATCGGCAGCTTGCTAAAGACATTGATATATTCATCGGTGGGATTATGAATAAAGTAGCTATAGTTTTTGTACTCGGCCGTCACGCCAATGATGGCGTTCGAATAACTGAGCGATCCGTAAACAGCATGGCCGGTATGCGTTGTATCGACGAAGCTCCCTAAAAATTGAGTGACCTGAGTGCGATTTTCCGTCCACTCGGCGAACGCCTCGAACTCGCCGGAATTCAGGTCGAGATAAAAATCGGGTTGATCGACCATGCGGCTCGTCGGAAGTGTCGTGTTGTTGCGGCCTGGCACCGCCGTGCCGGTAAATGCCTGCACGAATGTTGCTCCGAGCAGTAATTGCTTTTTAAAGAACCCGAATTCTGAATTCACCGATTGCGCCGAAATGTGCATGACGGGCTGCGTGGTATCGATCGGATAAAAATCTTCCTTCCCGCCAACGCCCTGAATGCCGACTGAGGCTCCTATATCGAGCCAGTCTTTCGGAATTTTATATTCGCTTTTGGCAAAAGCCCCATCGAGCCATGAATCGTAATTGAGCGGCCGCGACTCGAATAGATTAATTGCGAGACCGCGGCCAAAAAGCGCGCTGACATCGCCAGCCTGTATATCGAGTTGGTCCTTACGATAGGTGATCCATCGGCGGCGAATGCCTTGAAACGAACGGCCTACTTCGCTCGGGTCGTCCATCTCATAGCGCAGGCCAAGCGAAAAATTTTGGAAGAAAAGCCGCGCGTTCGCAATCTCTTCGAAATAGCGTTTGTCCAGCATGTTTCCGAGTGGATCGGTCGTCGAGCCATCTCCGACTCGGAGCAGGTTCGAACCGGTCGCGTGAACGTCCTCGGAATTTTGCGCGAGCGCACTATGCGCGTAGCTGATCAGGAATAAGAAAAGAACGGCGGCTAAAAATTTCAACGGGAAGCGTAATTATTTCAAATGACTCCTCAATATTGGCACACCTGAACAATATCCCGGAAGAAAAAAGTGCAGAACTGCGGCGTGGAATTTGCCGCATCACCAGTCGGAAACAATTCAACGCTGCTTCACCCTTCCTTGAGAAGGGTGAGGATTCTCTACCGTTTCATTCAATAATTTTTAGAACTATGGCACAACATAATCTCGATGGACTTCGAGTAGCAATACTCGTGACCGATAATTTCGAACAAGTGGAAATGACCGATCCGCGCGACGCGCTGGACCGGGCAGGCGCAGAGACCGTACTTATTTCACCAAAAGGCGGAGAAGTGCGTGGTATTAATCACGATAAAGGAGGGCAGACGTTCAAAGTCGATCTGTCGCTGAGCGATGCGAACCCGGATGATTTCGATGCATTGTTGCTTCCCGGCGGCGCAATGAACGCCGATAAATTACGGGTCGAGCCGAACGTCCAGCAATTTGTCCGCAAAATGGATAAAAACGAGAAACCGATTGCGATTATATGCCACGCCCCGTGGATCGTGATCTCCGCCGGACTCGTCCGAGGGCGACAACTAACCGGATATCATACGATAAAGGACGATCTCGTAAATGCGGGCGCACATTACGAAGATAAAGAAGTCATCCGCGATAGGAATTGGGTAAGCTCCCGGCAGCCGCAGGATATTCCCGCCTTCAACCGCGAAATGCTGCAACTCTTCAGCGAGCACGTGCTCCATCACGCTTGATCTTGCTATAAAAGCTAAGATACAAAAAGCCCCGGCAAATGCCGGGGCTTTTACGTGGAGATGAGGGGAGTCGAACCCCTGTCCGAAAAATGCCTCCGAAGGGTACTACGCACATAGTCTTTTGATGTATTAGCGTACTCTTCGGTCATAGCAAAAGACGACCGGCCGATGAGCACCGCCCTTCCTGAATACTCTCTGCAAGCGAAAAGCGCTCTCGCAAAAAGAGACCGGACATTTTCGGCACCTCCACGCATAATTTTACTTATGCTTCGAATCCGTCCGATCTAAGGATTCGAGGAGATGGGCACCCTCCCGCCATTACAGCGAGATAGCAGCTTCAACTTTAAATTAGATTTAAAGGAGCTTAGGCAGCCATTGCGTAGCTATAAGAGTTCGCAATTGTGTTTTGCCGCGAGTTTGAGTCAGAATAAAATGATTGCTCATTCCATTCACGAGCGTTCCCGGCGCCACTCGGTGCGCACCAAAGCATGATCGCTCATGCAACTTCGACAGACTATTCCCCGTCGAAACCAATGCATCCCCCGTTGGGCAAATATGAAATATGAATTAGGAAAGATGAATTTCTAAATTCATAGCCACTATTGCAAACTGTATAAGCCGAAAATGGCTATGACTGTTCCTGAATGTAATCTCATAAAAAATGGAAAACTTTTCGAGGTTGATTGATAAAAAGTTCTTCTCTATCGTTCACAATTCATCATTCAAATTTATCTTTGCTGAAACGAGCGCTCGATCTCGCCTTTCTTATCGCCGGCTTTGCAGTCGTGGCTGTCTTTACAACACGGTACGCAATGGGATTCCGGCTCGACGATGTCCTGCTTATGGACTGGG
>DASZLH010000260.1:0-10335 GCA_035552495.1 Kapaibacterium sp. (SeqCode)
TCCCAGCGTCACGAATGGCATACCAGCGGAATGCTTTCGAGTCTAATTTAAGCCACGTCGCTATTCTTTTCGAGGGGTCTATAAGGTCAATTTCCCCTGTTTGTTTACCCCAAAATGCGCAGACAATTGCCGCAATAATTAGCAAGGAGCTGAACGCAATAAAAAATAAATGCTGGAATAGCGGGATGTCCTTTGCAAGGATTGCACCGAGCATTCCAATTGATAGCGGCGAACCCCATGCTAAAATTTTGTCAAGGTTGCCGTCCCAAGTATCAAACCGCTGGAGCGACCAATCGTAGGTTTTAAGTGATTCTTCGTAGGCAAGACTGAGGCTTTCGAGATTCTGTGCCCCCGCTTCGAATTTTTCAATAGGAACCATCTAAGTAGTGATTTTGTGATTAATCCTACTCGTGAACTCGAAATTAAAAATTCAGCTTAGACCCGCGACTGCCAAGTGAGCGGGTTTTCGCATTTTTAGAACAGCCCTAACTGCTTTCCCGTTCGTCCGGGTCTTTCGGTGCGGGAGCCTTTCGAATCTTCTCTGCCTCTTCCGGCGATTGCTTCATAATACGCCGCACGGCGCTTTCGAAGTTCTCGTATTCTGCGGACTTCTCGTTTGCGTCGCTCGCGGAGTGCGGTTGATCGTTTGGTTGCCGTTGAGATTCCATCATTGAAGTTTGCCCGTCAGTTCAGCATACGTAAGCGTTGTCCCGAAAATCTGAGACGCGGCCTGTATGAACCGGCCCGAATCGTTCGTCTTCCGAGTGTTATAGCGGAAGCCCTGTTCCTGTAAGTATCGGTCTAAGTGGAACGTCTCAACGTGAATGTACGTGCCTTTCAGCATTCTCTTAACGAGTGAGAAATAATTTTCGATTGTGTTCGTGTGAACCTGTCCGCGCACATATTCACTCTCACTGTGATTCACTGTGTCATGCTTGTATTCACTACGTAACTGCTTATAGGAACTGAGTTCGTCAGTGTAGAGCGTTGTGCCCGGTACGACAACGTTACGAATTTCGCGTTTGAGACTCTTTGCCGTGCGATCATCCAACACGTTCGCCGTTACCCTGCCTCCACGCTCAACGATACCCATAACAGCCGCTTTTGCGCTTAACGCTTCGCTGTGATTAACGGGACGTTTCGAAGCGTGCATGTTTTTGGATTCGCCGCCGATATACGTTTCATCGGCTTCAACCGTGCCGGAAAACTTTACCATTGAACCGTTCGCTACGGCCTGACGAATCCTATGGCACATGTGCCATGCACTCTTCTGAGTAACATTCAGAGCGCGCGCCATTTCGCATGAAGAGATTCCGTTTTTGCAATTAACGACCATCCAAATTGCCGGAACCCATTTCGTAATCGGAAGCGGAGAGTCCTGCATAATCGTACCGACTTTAATTGAGAACTGCTTTTTGCAGTCGCGGCATTTGAAGACCGGGCGCGTGCGAAGACCGTACACGGCGGTGGAACCGCACTTCGGGCAGCACTTCTCTCCGCCGTCCCATTTCAGGCTCGAAAGGAATTCCACACATACTGTCTCGTTTGAGTAGTATCGGATTGCTTCTAAAAGGCTGTTCGGTGTCTGTAGCATTTTGGTTCTTATTGGTTTCGTTATAGTATAACGAATTCTCAGGCAGGAAGTTTCCGCAAAACGAAACTTTCTTAAATTATTTTCGTTTTTCTTTGCATGAAAAAACCACTTCAAAAACAGGTAGCAGAGCGCATTAAGGACGTTCTGCAAGAAAAGGGCTTGCGGCAACAGGACTTAGCCGATCAAACCGGAATGAGTAAGTCCTACATAAGCCAAATCCTGCACGGGACAGTGAACCTCACGCTCGAAACGGTTGAGGAAATCCAGCGGGCGCTGAACGCTCCGATTGTGATATGCCCAAAATAAGGAAGAATGAGCCGGTTTATGCTGATGTGGGTCACTTCGTCAGTGCGTTTTCAATGATTGAGGCCCTTACGCACATGTTGCTTCGCAGCATAACGGGAATGTCTGATAACATTGCGAGAATAGTTTTTGATGGGATGAGAATTAACGACGTTGATACTCGAATTAGGAGATTGCTTCCACTTTCAAATTTCCCAACCGATATTCAGGGTCGCATTATTCGTCTCTTAGATCAGCTTCGCGAAATTACGAAAATGCGAAAAGCCCTTATCCATAGCGTTGGCTTCGCCGATGACGGGAAATGGCATTCAACGAACCGATTGACGGCAAGAGAGTACGCTCCATTTGAGCTGACGACATTCGAGCCGAACGCCATCAATTCCGCGACTCTGGATTTGCGAGCGATGGAAGATGAGATTCAGGAGATAATGCAGAACTCTCTGGCCGGTTTTCCTGTGATAGACTATCAACGCTACGCATGGCAATATAAACCTCTCTCGCCAAAGAATCCGCGCCCAAAACGTCCCCATAATCAAGTATAATGTTGCCCCCGATCCTTTCCATTTCTTCCGTGACCACCGGCCCCGATTCTTCTTTTTTCTTATCCATGATATTCCCCTAACCAACTAATTGTTTGACAAAATCCTTAATTCTGACTCAAAAACGCCGATTTGCGGCTGGTGAGTCAGGGATATAAGTGCCAAAATAGTTGATGTTGGTGTTCGGAACTTATTCATGAAGGGTTGTTCTCCTTTTGAAGCTTGCTTTTTTTACTTTTAGACTCGATGCCGAATAAATTTGATGTTGGTGTTGGCCCGAAATTCATGAAGTTATGATTTCTATATGAAATCATTGGTTTATTCTCTGAGAATGATATAGGGACGAATTCGATATAATTTGGCATTTCATAACATACAACACCAAAATTACTATAAAAGTTTCGCAAATTCAATTAATTTGAAAGGTTCCAAGTAAAATTCACCCTAAGTCCCTTGTTTTTCAATAACTTACGGTTTTTAAAAATTCAAAGTAATGTTTTATTCTTTCTCCCCTCCCGCAGCAGCGGGAGGGGCCGGGGGAGGGTCTTTGGGATGACGATTCAGTTTTTGGAAAGATTACGATCTCCCGCGAGACCCTCCCCTAACCCCTTCCGTAAGCGGGAGGGGAATAATTCTATTTTCCCTGGCCTCCACCCTCGCTCATGTGCCGGACGGATTTTCGGCAACCGCGTGTGGCAGAGGTTAGGGAAGGGGCCGCATTTTTTTCGTATATTGCAAGTTTGTAATAAGCACCTGTTCATGCCATTAATCCCATAAATCCAAGTGTCTGACATCTTCATCTCTTATTCTCGCAAAGATTCCGCGCAGGCCGAGCAGCTTGCGGAGTTGCTCGCCTCGGCGGGACTTTCGTGCTGGATCGATAAAGCCGGGATTGATCTCGCCACGAGCTGGTCGAAGGAAATCGTGCAGGCTATCGATCAATGCAGCGCATTTGTGGTATTGTTGTCCACGGCATCCAGCGAGTCCACGAACGTCCACAAAGAAGTATCTCTTGCTTCGGAAAAGAAGAAAAAAATCCTTCCACTGGATTTAGAGCCGGTCGCACTTTCGGAAGAGCTGCAATACCATCTCGCCGGAATCCAGCGCGCGCCGATGACGAACATCGACGCCGTCATTCGCGCACTCGGCAAACTCGGCCTCGAAGCAACCGGCGCGCCGCAAGCGCCGCGGATTGTGAAAGAAACGGATGGCCGCAAGAGCCTGATGATTCTGCCCTTCGAAGACCTTTCTCCCACCGCCGATAACGCCTGGTTTGCCGATGGCATTGTGTCGGAACTTATCTCCGCGCTCTCGAATGTAAAAGCTTTGCGAGTGACGGACGCGGCCACCACGAAGGAATATAAAAGTTACAAAGGGCATCTCACGACTTACGCCCGCGAAATGGGAATCCGCTATTTCGTGCAAGGCGATGTTCGCAAATTTGGCGATCAAATTAAAATTAGCTCCCGCCTGCTCGATATCGAAACCGGCGACCACCTCTGGCAGGATTCGATGAAAGGCACGATGAACGATATCTTCGATATTCAGGAGAAGGTAGCTGAGAAACTAGTCGAAGGATTGAAAATCCATCTCGCCTCCGACGAAAAGAAAAAGCTCGCCGAACGCGGAACGGAGAATGCCGAGGCGTATGAATTGGTCCTCAAGGCCAACGAGTATTTTGATCGCAACACGAAGGAGGGATTCGAGCTTGCGGCCAAGCTTGATACGGTCGCCATCGAACTCGATCCCGGCTATGCGAGGGCGTATGCGTCCAAGGCGAACGCGCTCGCCGCCCTGTATCGCGGTTATGACCGCACTCCTGAACTTCTGATGGAGGCGGAATCGCTGTGCAAGGAGGCGCTTCGTCAAAAGCCCGATTTGGTAGCAGTCTATGGTCCGCTCTCGTCGATCTATTTGCATCAAGGCAAGCACGCCGAAGCGGAATCTGCGGCGCGGGAATACATTCGAAAGTCTCCCGATAATTTCTTGAGTCATTTCTCGCTCGGATTTTTCTATTCCGATACCGGCCAGCCTTCCAAAGCCATCGCTCCGTATGAAGAATCGGTACGGCTGAAGCCGGACGATCTCACGGCCCTGTTCAATCTTGTTATTGAATGCAACGGTGCCAAAGAAATGGAGAAGTGCTCGCGCTATGCCATTCAGGCGCTTCCGATGGAAGAGCATTATCTCAAGCTCCATCCGGATGATGAAAACAGCCGAATGAATTTTGCGGTACTACTATTTTTTGCGGGTCGAACGGATGAAGCACGCGATGAGGCAATGATTCTAAAGAATGCACAGGATGGTCACTCGCTCTATAACACGGCCTGCCTGTTCGACAAGCTTGGTGACAAGCCGGAAGCCCTCGCCACCCTCCGCAAAGCAATTGAAGTGGGGTTTAGAGATATTCGCCTTATGAAGGACTTTCTGACCGATGAGAAAGAGGGCGTTCCCTCGCTTCAAGGGACGGCGGAATATGAGGAGGTGGCGCAGATGGTGGAGGAAATAGAGGCGGCAAGCGGTGCGCAATGATTATTCCGAAGGACGCGATTATTGCGGAAGAAAAAGTGCGGGATTATCTTCTCGTACATCGCGCTAAAAACGATAAATCGAAATTATTACGTAGGCTCGGTTATACCCACACCGATTATTGGGAATTGATCCGTGATATTCGGTTGCTTACCTTCCGAAGGCGAATTTCAGGAGCACAAACGCTATGGCGAGTCTATGCGGTCCGTGGAAAGCTCTACGGGCCAAATGGAACGAGCCTCGCGATAAAAACGATTTGGATACTGGACTTGGAAGACAAAATTCGTTTTGTCACGCTTGTTCCCGATATGGAGGATTCTAACGATGAAACATGAACTGTATTCCGAAGTAGCTCTTGCAGTGGATATCCCGGAGCATCGATTGAAAAAAGGGGATATCGCGACGGTTGTCGATTATCTTCCGGCCGGCACGAATCCAGAGCCGGGCCTTGCGCTCGAAATTTTCAATGTGCTGGGAGAATCGATCGATATTCTCATGGTTGCGGAGTCCGAAGTCGAGTCGCTCAACCCCCACGAAATATCGCACGTGCGAGTGCTTAATGAAGCACTGTAGATTGATTTTCCAAGTTTGCGTCTTTATGATTGACATCTTCATCTCCTATTCTCGCAAAAACGCTGCGCAGACTGAACAGTTACGGCGAAGGCACAAGACGGCGATACAAATATCGCGTTTCTACCGGAGCGGTCACCCGGCGTTGTGAAGGACGATCTGATTTCAATTGGGCTGCTGAACCATCTTTCACCGAACCTATTGTGGGTGGAGTGTGTCATGTATCACTTCCGAGACGGAATCTTAAAACCGCCTGGAGGTTATCCGTTTCAACAATTATTAGGGAGTTCTTCTTTGCTTCGATATAAAGCAGACCGGCGTACGCTGGTCTATATAGTTCTGACGACGAGTGTCTTCGGGTTGCAGTGGGTTTTCGGTCCCCACCTTCCATTTGCGTTCAGCGCAATCGTCTATATTAGTTATCTTTTTCTTTCGATCGCGGTCACGGTCATCGCCCATAATCATAATCATATTCCGATTTGGCGTAATAAGGCTCTCAATGCACTAACGGATTACTGGCTGACCATTTTTTACGGCTTTCCCGCATTCGCCTGGATTCCGACGCATAACATGAACCACCATGCGCTGAATAATAAAGAGGGCGATTATACGATCACCTATCGGTTCACCGAGCACAATCATCTGATGATGCTGCTCGCATACCCAACGATATCGAGCTACTACCAGCAGAAACCGATCCGTGATTATCTGAAACAACAATGGCGTGAAGACCGGAAATATTTTTGGTTCTGCGCATCGCAATATGTTCTGCTCGCGGCGTGGATCGCAGCTGCATTTATAATCGATTGGAAAAAGGCACTGTTTTATGTGCTGATCCCGCAGCAGGTCGGCTTATTCAGCGTGCTCATTTTCAATTATGTTCAGCACGTTCATGCCGACGAAGAATCGAAGTTCGATCACTCGCGTAATTTTGTCGGCTTCCTGAATACGATGCTCTTTAATAATGGATATCATACCGTCCACCACGAGCGGGCCGGTCTGCATTGGAGCAAAGCCCCGGAAGCACACTCGAAGATCGAAGCGAATATTTCCCCGGAGTTAAAAGTCCCGAGTTTTTGGGGATTCATATTCAAATCCTATTTTGCCGGTATGTTTGTCCCTGGATACCGAACGTCCTCCATGCGGTTGCGTCGGATGCAGCAAGGTGTTTGACCTACGCACAATTTATTAACGTCGGTCGGTGGATTGGAATTACAAGTTGTAGCTTCGAGGTTCTGAACGTTCACGATCTTAATCTGGCGTTTCGTAATTCTTCATTCTTCATTCCTAATTCTTCATTCCTAATTTATCCCGCCTGTGAGCCTCGAGCCCATTCCGCAAAAGATCATTCCCGGATTTAGAAGTACGAAAAACTATCTCCGGACGTTCAGCGAACTGTATGAGAAGCTCAGCCCGAATGGACTGCTTCCTCCGCAGGCGATCGAGTTCGAGCAGTCGCTCCTGGGCGCAATGCTGATCGATAAGAGCGCGGTCAACAAAGCGCTCGAAATCCTGGGAGATCGGTCGCTCGAAGATTCGCCGTTCTACCGGATGGCACATACGCTGACCTATCGTGCGATGATCGCGCTCGATAATCGTAACGAACCGATCGACTTGCTTACGGTTACGAATCAACTTCGTCTCGATGGGCAACTCGATGGCGCGGGCGGACCGTCGTATTTAGTGGAGCTAACGACGCGTGTTGTCACGACTGTTAATGTCGAAAGCCACGCTCGCGTCATTCTCGAAAAGCATATCGCGCGAGAATTAATACGTATTTGCGAGGAGATCAAACTGCGCGCCTTCGAGGGCGAGTTCGATACCTTCGAATTGCTCGATGAAGCCGAAGGATTTTTATTCCAGCTTTCCGAGACTCGCCATCGGCGCAGCTTCTACGCCATGAAGCAGCTTGCCTTCGATACCATGAAAATGCTGGATAAGATCAACGGCCAGCATTCGGGACTAACCGGCGTAACGACTGGCCTGCTCGATCTCGATAATCTTACGAGCGGCTGGCAGAAATCGGATCTCGTTATACTTGCAGCGCGACCTTCGCAAGGTAAAACAGCACTCGCGCTTAGCTTCGCGCGCGCCGCTGCTATGCAGCCCGCCCCACCGAACCGAATACCGGTCGCATTTTTCTCGCTTGAAATGGGAGCGATGCAGTTAGTGCTGCGTCTGTTGTGCGCGGAAGCCAAAGTCGATATGCAAAAGGCGCGTAAAGGACAGATGAACGATGAAGAATGGCGCAGCATTTCGAGGACAATCGGCCAGCTTTCGGAAGCACCTATTTTTATCGACGATACCCCCGCGATCACACCGCTCGAAATTCGCGCGAAATGCCGCAGGCTGAAAGCGCAGCATAATATCGGCCTCGTCATTGTTGATTATTTACAACTGATGAGCGCCGGACGCGGAATGGAGTCGCGCGAGCGCGAAATCTCGATGATCTCTCGTTCGCTCAAGGCGCTCGCGAAAGAATTGGATATTCCGGTCATGGCGCTGTCTCAGCTCAATCGTGGCGTCGAAGCGCGAACGGATAAACGGCCGATGCTCAGCGATCTTCGCGAGTCCGGCGCGATCGAGCAGGATGCGGACATCGTCATGTTTATTTATCGCGCCGAAACGTACGGGCTCGAGCAGACGATCATTAAAGGCGAGTCGGTCAATGCAGAAGGCATTGCGGAAGTTATCGTGGGCAAGCAGCGTAATGGCCCTATTGGGGAAGTCGCAGCAACATTCCAGAAGCAGTTTGGCCGATTTGAAAATTACACCAACTGGCCAACGTTCGATGCGCTGCCGGAATCGGTTTCCAGTGGCGACGCAGCCTTCTAAGCAATGATGAATGATGAATTTTGAATGATGAATTATGAAAAAGAGATGTTGGTCTGCACCGAAGCGCTTCATAACTCATAATTCGTAATTGACGTGAAGTCTCTCATTGTTCTCAGTGCTCCCTCGGGTGCGGGCAAAACGACGATCACCAGGCGGATACTCGATCGCCATCCGGCCGAGGTCATGTTCAGTGTCTCTGCCACCACGCGCGCGCAACGCCCCGGCGAGCGTGATGGAGTGGACTATTACTTTGTCACGCGAGAAAAATTTCAGGACCTGGTACGCGAAGGCGCGCTCATCGAGTACGAAGAGATATTCGGCAATTTCTATGGTACTCCCGTAAGTGAGATCGAACGCGTCCGGCAAATGGGGAAGAGTCTGCTTTTCGATATCGATGTAAAGGGTGGCATTTCCATCCGCAGGAAATTTCCGAATGACAGCCTGCTTATTTTTATCGCGCCGCCCGATCTTGCTGTTTTAGAGCGCCGCCTTCGCGACCGTAAGACGGAGCCCGACGAGACAATCCTGCGCCGCCTTGACCGGGCAGAGATGGAAATGGCTATGGCCGATCAATACGACCACATTGTGGTCAATGACGCCCTCGATCGGGCCGTCGCCGAAGTAGAAAGCTTCATTTTCCACGACGCCCTCCCTCTGTTGGTGCGTGCTGACACGCCCTTTAACAAAATTTAGCCCGAACCGGCCGGAGTATTCCGGTGTTTGAGGCAGTCCTCGAAAAAGACCAGAATTAAAAAAAAAGGAAGTAATATGCCCCCGAAAACGCAGAAGCAGGTTGTCGATAAGCAGCACGTAAGCATTACGCCGGTCGATTTACAGCTCATGGCCGATCGTGGCGAGTCGCTGTATCAGGCGATCGCGATCACGGCGCGCCGCGCCCGGCAGATCAACGACGAGATCAAGACCGAATATCAGGCGCGCATTTCGACGCTCGTACCGGTCGATCTCGACGAGGACGAGGAATTTGAGGCTCCGAATTTCGATCAAATGAAAATTTCGCTCGAAATCGATAAGCTGGGCAAACCGACGCTCGAAGCGCTCGAAGAATTTACCACAGCGAAGCTCGAATACCGTTTCCGCGACGCCCAGTAAAAAAGCTATTTTATTTAACAACGCCTTCGACTTGCCTCGAGGGCGTTGTTTGTTTATGGCAGAAACTAAAGGAATTTTTTGCTGTCTATTTTGTAGGTATGCTATCGATGGCAAAACCACGTAAAGCTTTTCAGATCCCGGACGAGCCGGCTCCCGTCTTCGAAGGATTTTCTCCGGAGACCTTCAAATTTTTACATGGGCTAAAAAAGAATAATAATAAGCCGTGGTTCGAAGATCACCGCGAGGAATACGAGATCTATTTGCGCAATCCTGCAAAAGCGCTGGCCCATGCAATGGGCGCATATTTTAAGGACCATGAAATGCCGGTCGTTGGCAACGCGAAGACATCACTCTTTCGTATTAACCGAGATATTCGGTTTAGTGCCGACAAGTCGCCATACAAGACGCATATTGGACTCTCATTCCCCTTGGAAGGGACGAAGAAAGAAGAATGGTGCGGCTTTTATTTCAGCTTCGAACCGGTGAAAGGTAAAGGAGTATCGTCCTTCGCGGGAGGCGGTGTTTATATGCCGATGGGCCCTCAGCTTAAACGAATCCGTGCGAAGATCGACCGGGAGCATAAAAATTTAAGAAAGGCAATGGATTCCAGCGAATTCCGGAAGATTTATCCGAAAGGAATTACCGGAGATTCGCTGAAACGAATGCCGGTCGGTTATTCCGAGGACCATCCTGCGGCTGACTGGCTAAAACTCAAGAGTTTTCTTTTTGGAATCGATCTTATAGAGAAAGACATCCTCCGCGAAGATTTACCGGAAATCCTGGGAGCAAAATACAGGGCAGCAATGCCGGTGGTGAAATTTTTAGGAAGCGCATAAAAGATATAAGTGTCGGCTT
>DASZLH010000261.1:0-6464 GCA_035552495.1 Kapaibacterium sp. (SeqCode)
CAATAATTTTCGGCTTTACAAAATCCATCGCGATCTCCAGTGTATCGGCGTTCGAGCATTCGATGTCGGGGATGACTCCCGAAGCCTCCCAATTGGTGCCGCTAATGGGATTGATCGTCTCGGCGTAGGGGATCGTCGCGCGGAAGCTGGCGTCGATCACGTGAAGGCGCGCCGGGTGCGCGCTGCCTTTTGTCCGCTCACCGATAATCGTCGCGCGCTTCATCTGCTGAAGAGTATACGCGAATTCCTCCGCCGCAGAAAATGTCTTGCTGCCGACGAGCACGCAGAGGGGGACATTCACAAGCGGGCGCTCCGCGCCGTAGGAATTCTCGCTCGGCAATTTTTCCCAACTCCAGCTTTCGTCCGGGTTTCGGCCGGTCTTGTTTCGATATTCGGCCAATAGGACGGATTGCGATGGAATGAGATAGCTAATAGCGAGCGCGACACTCGCACCATCCCCGCTGCCCTCATTCCTTCGAACGTCGATCAGAATACCCGTGGCCTCTTCGATTTTTTTAAATGCGGAATTGAATTCTTCAAGAGCTTGCACGCCTTTCGATCCCCGCAGTGCAGGGAATTTTGCAATATGAACGATACCCACTTTTTTCGAGACACGCGCGGTGATGCTCGGATCGAACATCGAACGGTCCGGCACATACGTATGGAGCGCAAGATGCACGTCCTGCGAGGCCGTGTAAAGATCGGTAGTAATGGCCAAAGCAAAGGCTCGATCGAGCCGAATCTCTGCATAGACCGGCATACGCGACCGGAGGTAACTCACGATCTCCGGAATTTTTGCTGGAAACACATAATGTTCTTCGATCAGTTGGATCAACTGATCGAGTACTGTTTGTCGAAACATAGCGAGCTGTATACCAGAAGAACTGTTTCCGAGACCCGCATGAAGATCATGCAGGGTGAATCGGACGATGTAAGAACCGCTCTTGCAGCTCCCGTAATTCCTGCTGCGCCGATTTGGGATGCTGGAGCAACTGGCCCGCTATATGCACGATGTATTCGACCGTGAATCCAAATTGTTCGAGGATTTTCTCATAGGGCGACGAGACTCCGAAATGATCGATCGAAAGTGCCGCGCCCAATGGTCCGACCCAGCGCTCCCATCCCAGCGACGCGCCAAGCTCGATCGAAAGCCGGCAGGGCACGTCCGAGGGAAGAATACATTCGCGGTAGGATTCCGGCTGCGCTTCGAAGAACTCCCAGCACGGCATACTCACGACGCGCGTCATAATGCCGCTCTCTTCGAGCTTCACTTGTGCGCCCAGCGCAAGGTGGACTTCCGAGCCGGACGCGATCAGAATAATTTCCGGCCGGCTCATCGCGTCCGAAATAATATAAGCGCCTTTTGCAAGCCCCGAGGCTTTCGCGTATTTATCCTGGTCGATGACTGGAATTTTCTGCCGCGTCAATGCGAGTCCGGCAGGCCCTTCCATTTTCATAATACATCGCCAGGCTTCGACCGTCTCGTTCGCATCGGCCGGACGAATGATCGTGAAATTAGGCATTGCCCGCAGAGACATCAGATGTTCGACGGGTTGGTGCGTTGGGCCATCTTCGCCGAGCGCGACGCTATCGTGCGTCCATACAAATTTCGAATGCACATTCATGATGGCGCTGAGCCGCACGGAGGCGCGCATATAATCGCTGAATGTGAAGAAGGTCGAACCGCTGGGATAAACGCCTCCATGAGCCGCCATGCCATTGACGATCGCTCCCATCCCATGTTCGCGCACACCAAAATTGATCGTGCGGCCATGATACGTGCCGCCTTTCAGCGGGCTCGGTTCAAAATCGTCCCATTGTTCGAGCTTGGTAAACGTCGATTCGTTTAAATCGGCGGAGCCGCTCATGAGCGTCGGAATTTTCTCAGCGATGATATTCATCACCTTTCCCCCGGTGGTGCGCGTGGCTACCGGGCCATCACTCACTTTATATATGGGCAAACCTTCGTCCCAACCTTTCGGGAGTTTATGGTCCAACGCATTCGAAAATTGTTCGTGCACATCGGGAAATGCTTTCTGAAAGTCCTGGAATTGCGTATTCCATTTTTCATGTGCTTCCACACCATGGGCAGCGGCTTCGCGAAAAACATAGAGCGCGTCTTCCGGAATGTAAAAGTCGGGTTCGAGCGGCCAGCCCAAGTGTTCTTTTGTCAGCACGATTTCATCCTTGCCGAGCGGATTGCCGTGCGCTTTGCCCGTGTCCTGCTTGTTCGGACTGCCATAACCGATATGCGTGTGGCAAACAATGAGTGAAGGCTGGTCCGTGACGGATTTTGCGATGCGGATAGCATGGTCGATTGCTTCGAGATCGTTGCCGTTCGGCAGGTTCTGCACGTGCCAGTGATAGGCTTCGAAGCGTTTGTTTACATCTTCGGTGAACGTGATATTCGTGTTGCCATCGATCGAAATTTCGTTGTCGTCATAGAACGCGATGAGTTTGCCGAGCTGCAAATGTCCGGCGAGCGATGCGGCTTCGCTCGTAACGCCTTCTTCCATGCAGCCATCGCCTGCCATGACGTAGGTAAAGTGATCGACAATCTCATGACGCTCGCGGTTGAAAGTGCTCGCAAGGAATTGCTCGGCGATCGCCATGCCGACCGCATTGCCGAATCCTTGTCCCAGCGGCCCCGTCGTTACCTCGACGCCGGGTGTATCGCCGCGCTCGGGATGACCGGGCGTCTTCGAGCCAAACTGCCGAAATTGTTTGAGATCGTCGAGTGATAGATCGAAACCGGTGAGATGCAATAGCGCATATTGCAGCATCGATGCATGGCCGTTCGAGAGCATGAAGCGGTCCCGATTGAACCAGTTCGGGTCTTGCGGATCGAAGCATAGATGCTTGGTCCAGAGCGTATAAGCGACAGCGGCGAGGCCCATAGGCGCGCCGGGATGCCCGCTTTTGGCCTTCTCGACCGCATCGACAGCGAGAAATCGAATCGTATTAATGCAGAGCTGATCGAGCTCATCCTGGCTAATGTGTTGTCGTGGCATATTTCAAAAATACGACAAGACTTGCGCCGATGCTTGCTTTGGAGTTCTTAGAAGTCCGGTTTAAGAAAAGATATCAAACATATTATTTTGCATGGCCTGAATCTTGGAGGCTCATCGGTGTTGTAATTACGAGGGCCATTTGAGGGTCTTTAGAGTAGGCGCCGTCGAGAAGCTCACGAACGGTCATTACATTTCAGATAAATTCCAACCATATTTCATGCCACGTATTGCCGGTGTAACAACGGCCGTTCCATCTCACACTCTGAAGCAATCCGATGCACGGGAATTCGTGCAACGCCTTTTCGGCAGCGGGCCGGAGATCGAACGCTTGCTGCCGGTCTTCGATAATGCGCTCATCGAGAACCGCCATTTTGCGATCGACCTCGATTGGTTTACACGGACCCACGATTTTACCGAATCGAACGATTGCTATATTGCTGCAACTCTCACGCTTGCCGAGCAGGTCACATTATCGCTTGCCGACCAATGTGAGATCGTCACGCAGGATTTCGACGCCATTTTTTTTGTATCGACGACGGGACTTTCCACGCCATCGATCGATGCGCGGCTCTTCAACCGCATTCCATTCACGAAGCATATCAAGCGCATTCCGGTTTGGGGATTGGGCTGCGCAGCCGGCGCCTCAGGAATAGCGCGGGCCTTCGATTATGTCCGGGCGTATCCAAAACATCGAGCGCTCGTCCTAAGCGTCGAATTGTGCAGCTTCGTGTTTCAGCTAAACGACCGATCCAAAAGTAATATCATCGCGTCTGCACTATTCGGGGATGGCGCAGCGGCGTGTCTCGTCGTTGGGGACGAAGTTCCGATTGCCAACAACGATATGGCCCATCCATCTATTCTTGGCAGTCTATCGACTATCTATCCCGATACACTGGACGTCATGGGCTGGCGCATCACGAACGAAGGATTTAAGATCGTACTCTCGCGGGATATTCCGTCGATCGTGACGTCACTGGTTCGCGAGAATATCGAAGAGATCCTTGCGGATCAAATGCTAACACTCCCGCAGATCAAGCATTACATCGCCCATCCCGGCGGGGCCAAAGTGCTCGAAGCGTATGCCGCAGCACTCAATTTACCCGAATCTACTTTAAAATATTCTTACGACGTGTTGCGCGATTACGGAAATATGTCGAGCGCGACGGTCTTCTTTATCCTCGAACGATTTCTTCGGGAGACGAAAAACGCGTCCGGCGAATATGGCCTGATCTCTGCACTCGGTCCGGGATTTAGCTCGGAGTTAGTCCTGTTGCGATGGGATTGAATACAACATTTTTTGTAGCTCTCGTCCTGATCTTCATCGTCGAACGATTGCTCGAACTCCGTTCGGCAAAACGGAACACTCGCCGGCTGCTCGAACAGGGCGGTCGTGAATTCGGCGCACAGCATTACTCGTGGATCGTAGCGATGCACGTAATGTTTTTTGCAAGTCTCATCGTGGAATTCCAATTAAAAAATAGGCCGCTATCTCCATTTTGGATAGTCCCATTTTGTATCTTGTTATTCGCTCAGGCGCTTCGATTTTGGTCGAGGGCCGCACTGAACGGTCGATGGACATCGCGCGTGATCGTTGTTCCCGGCGAGCGTTTAGTATCGAACGGCCCGTATCGTTTTCTCTCCCATCCGATTTATCTCGCCGTGGT
This sequence comes from Kapaibacterium sp. (SeqCode), assembly GCA_035552495.1. Classification (GTDB taxonomy): domain Bacteria; phylum Bacteroidota; class Ignavibacteria; order Palsa-1295; family Palsa-1295; genus PALSA-1295. The sequence continues at coordinate 4,676 of DASZLH010000261.1, forward strand.
ATTAGAGTTATTTTCGCTCCCACTTATTTTCAACCTGTATATTACGTGCGTCGTATTTACCATTGCGAATGCAGTGGTATTGTTCGCAATTCGAATTCCGGAAGAGCGCCGAGCGCTTACTCTCTCGCAAATATCTGAAATCGGAAATGAATAATCTCCGGCTTGCGACTTCTTCGCAGTCGGTATCTCTCCTCTATGGAAGCAATGAAACTTCTATCCCGAAAGAAACGTAGGGATGGTTACTTTATGTGTCTTAAATTTCATTGCAATTCTCCATCGCTATGAAGTACCGTATTCCTGCGTTCGTTCTGATTGTTCTCTCCACTCTGATTCGATCTGGTATAGCAAACGCCCACGAGAGCAACCCGATGCTCTTCTCCGACGATGCGATTGCCAATGCGATGCGCTCGTACTTTCAGGTAACGATCGATACGCCCGCTATAGATACCATGAGTGCCTATGATTCGACACACGATTCTGTCCTGTTCGATTTTGGTACGGGTGGCTTCTCTCGCAGGCGACATACGCATACGTACGTCCTGACGGAATTGGGACGGGCGCGGCAAATGCCTTATAATGAGAACTTCACGTGGGTCGATTTCAACCGGGTAACCGGATTTTTCCTGGGCGCGGGCACTAGCGGCCTCGAAGATTTGGGGCCGCACGATGAGTTTGGAATCGATGCCAATGGCGGGTACGGTTTTGCCGACAAACGGTGGGAATATCGCTTCGGCGCTGAATTCCGTCTTCCGCTTGCGAAGATGCGGAACAAGGAAGAGGATTCTACTAACTTTGAAGATGATACGGTTCATCATAAATGGAAGCACGGACACGACCGCGAACCGTTCTATATCCCGCCAACACTCGCATTGGGTGGGGAAGTGCATAACATTACTTCGACCGATGACGCGTGGCGCGCCGGCAGACTCGAAAATGCCGCGTACGCTTTTTTCGCGCGCGAAGATTTTCGGGATTATTATAAACTTGCCGGTGGTGATGTTTATCTCGCATTTCGTCCCATGTCTGGCCGCGAAGTGCGTATCGAATGGCGCAGCGATCATTATCAGTCGCTGCCGCAGGAAGTGTATCATGGCCGTTGGGGCGGCAATAAAGTGCTGCCGCCGAACCCGCCCGTCGCAGAAGGGACCATGCACTCGCTCGTCATTTCTTCGCAGCACGAGACGGTCCATACGCGCTACTATGAAACGACCAGTCTGTTTGGCGATAGCGTTTCGATCGAGCAATTAGCTGGCACGAGCGGCCTCGTGCAAGTCGAACTGGGTCACATGCCCGCCTCGGATTTTGGATTCAATCGATATTTGCTCGATCTCCGCAGGTTTCAGCCTATTCTAAAAGGTCTCAGTTTCGATTCACGATTCCGGTTCGAGGCCACGACGGGCGATTCCATATTTCAGAAACTCGAATTCCTGGGTGGGCCCGGTTCGCTGCCCGCGCTCTATCGCAAAAGTCTTATCGGAAATCGAATGCTATTGCTCAACACCGAGATTCGGCTTAGTCTCGGAATACTTACGTCCGCCTTCCGTGCTCCGGACCTCGATCTTATTATTTACAATGATTTCGGAAAAATCGGAATGGCCGCCGATGGCGAGTCTATTATCCAGGGCTATGGATTCAGCGGCGCTTCGTCGATCTTGTATAATGTCGGTGTTGGCCTCGGCTGGACGAATGGCATTCAGGTCGGCGCTACCTGGCGGACCGATATTAAAGCCGACCCACGCCTGATTTTCCGAATGCAGCGGCCGTTTTAAATCTTCTTGCTTTCTTTGGC